>JANXVV010000499.1 GCA_025351525.1 Humisphaera sp.
GAAATTTTTCAAAGGTTGGGTTTTTTGAAAAAATGGTGGCATGGACGTCTCGTCCATGCTTTTTGTCCGAAGAAATACATGGGCGAGACGCCCATGCCACCTTATTCAAAGCATCCGATTTGCGTTAAACGAGGAGGTGAAGCGGCCCCTGCAAAAATCAATTTTAATCGATCGATCCACGGCGCAACCACATCGAAATGCCCACCAGCGTCAGCCCATCCATCAGTTCATTTCGCGAAAACATCGCCTCGATTTCTGTCCGGTCAAACCACCGTACCGCGTGGATTTCCCCCGGCAAACGCGGGGCGACTTCGGTGAGGCCGGTCGCCAGAAAAAGGTGGAACGTCTGATTGGTCGTCGCCGGGTTGGGGTGATAGGAATAGAGCCGTTCATATTTCGCGGCGGCATGGCCGGTCTCTTCCCGCAGCTCGCGCGCAATGGCCGACTCGGGGGTCTCGCCCTCTTCCATCCCACCCGCCGGCAAGGACCACAACAGCTTCTGCACCGGATGCCGCCACTGTTGAACCAGCAACAATCGGCCATCCGCATCGACCGCAACCACCCCGGCGGCCTGCCGGGGATGCTCGATCACGTAATAATCCACCTCGTGCCCGTGCGGGTGACGGAGTTTGTCCAACTTCACGCCGTAATACGGCGTGCGCAGCACGGATTCACTTCGCAATTTTCGCCAGATGTAATCCATGAAATCTGTTCATCTGAAAAGGTTTTCGACTCCGTATATCAGTCTTTGCCGCTTGCGGCTTAGGCATGTCGCGTGCTTATGGTGTGGGATGGCTAAGCCGCAAGCGGCACAAACGTATGCAGAATGAAAAAAAGTTCAGCGTCATTTTTCTACTTCACTTCATCCCGCTTCGCTTCAAGTTTCTGAACCGTAAACATCGGGAATGAACATGCGGTGCCGGTGCAAAAAAATGCCGCCGGTTTCGACAACTCCGGATACTCGACATCCATTTTTGCAAGTGGCTTCCCGCCGCGATCGTACCATTCAACGCGCTTGTATCCCGTCGGCCAACTCGATGCCGTTTGAAAAAGCGACCTGGCGATCGGATCCTTTTTCGGGCCGACAATCGTGATATGGATCGGTTCAACGGTGAGTTCCTGATCGGCAAGCAAAATCCCACCGAACGCCCACGCGCGCCGGCCCGCGACTTGCGGCGAGGCCAGATATTTCATCGCCCGTTCCGCCATCCCGCGAAACTCGGGCTTTCCGGTGTACGCCTGCAGCAGATTGGCAAACCGGGAGAGCGAAACATTTTCGTCGATCTGCACCTGCGAAGGAAAAGATCCGTGTACGGCGGCGGTGGCATAGCCGGCGTCATTCATCGCAAAATTCTTTTCGATGTACGTCGCGGCGGCAACGGCTTTTGCGAGATAGGAATCCTCTGCCGACGCGCTGTAGAGCGCCAGGAACGCACGACCCATCGCCAGCGAATCACCGAGATACGGTCCCGCTTCGTCTCTTTCACCGTGCCGGAAACCACCGTCCTCCAAAGATCGATGGGCGACGATCCACTCGGCGGCCCGCTTCGCTTCGGTGAGCGTGGCTTCATCGCCCGTGACGCCATACAGCACCGCCAGCGCCTCGATGGCCCACCCATTTTCGCGGGCATAAATATGCCGGTCGATGACCGGCACGCCCCGCTTTCGCCGGTCGGCATCACCCATCGCGAAGTACTCCGACGAGTGCTCACCCTGAACGAGATCGGCATCCTGACTGGTGTAAAACGCGCCTTCGGGGCCGGTCAGAAAGGCCTGAAGAAAATGATGGATCGCCTCGGCGGACTTCAGAAATGTCGGCTCATGGAACGCGACCGATGCGCGGGCATACGTCCGCATATCATCCGCCTGATACGACATGATTTTTTCAAAGTGCTGATGATCCCAATCGCCATCCGTGCTGTATTGATACACGCCACCCCACGCGGGATCGATCAACTTCATGGCGGCGGTAAGCGTCTGGCGAGCCATTTTGCGAAGATCGGCATCTCCGCTCGCGAGGCAGAATTCGATCACGTCGGCGTCGATGAATTTATGCACCGTTCCCCAGCCGGCGTTCTTCGAATCGTAAGCGGCTTTCAACTGCCCGATCAACTTGTCGCGAAGCTCGCGAGACAGTGCGGCGGTCGTCGACGGCTGCACGCCATCGCGGTTCTGCACCGACGGGCCGGGCGTCGGGTCATCGATGAAAGCCTGCAACATCGACGACATTTCCAGCGGACGCAGATAGCCTTGCCGTTTGGCCAATTCCTTGCCATCGGGAGCGAAGATGATCGTCGCGGGCCAACCATAATCTTCGTAGCGGTTCGACAGATCGGGGCGTGAATCCTGATCGACCCGCACGGCGATGTACTTCTGCCCGATCAACCGCCGTACCGCATCATCGCGATAGGTCGTCTCCTCCATCACATGACACCAATGGCACCAGACCGCTTCGAGATCGAGAATGACCAGGCGGTTTTCTTTTTTCGCGCGATCGAATAAATCGTCCGACCACTTCTCCCAGACGATGGCGGGTTGAGAGGACGGGGCGGCGGCAACGGCGGTCAACGGGCAGAGGATCGCCAGAACAGTGATGAGTATGTTTCGCATACGGATAGGCGATTCACTTCAACGCCGAATCACACTTGCGGTTTTTCAGAACGAATCGCTGGATCAAATAATCGACCGACATCTTGCCGGGACCGAAGCACAGCACGACCAGGGAAGTGAACAGGAATGGAAACGGCGCTTCTTTGACGAAGTCATCGAAATTATGAATGTTAGGCCGACCGGCGGTCAGGTAGGCGACGATCATCGTGATGGTCAGCGGCACCGACACGAGCCGGGCTCCGAGGCCGATCAGAAGTAGAAGTCCACCGAAGCATTCGGTCGTGGAGGCGACCACGGCGTTGAGATGAGGCAAAGGAATCCCCAGGCTGCTGAAATATCCGGTGACTTTGTCCAGATGGCCGAGCTTGCCCTTTCCCGCCTCGAAAAATTGCCAGCCCCAGATGCACCGAATCGCCAGAAGAAAGAGGCATTGGAGAAAGGTTCCGATGTAAACGAGCAGGCCGTAGGTTTTCACCGCGATGTTGTTTTTTGAAGTGTTCATGTTCATCCAACTTTCAGCATAGGCGGATTATTTCCGTCGGCAGAACCACCCCATGGAGGTGAAATTCGCGAACCACTTTTGCACCTCCGCCGACCAGTCGCGATCCTCGTTACTCTCCATCACCGCCCCGACCGCCGCTTCGAGCGTCCGCCCATCGCGCAGGGCGGCAAGCATGGCGAAGGCCGCCGGTTCCAGGCGCTTGTAATACAGCATGTTCTGATACCGATGCACCGCCACAAAAACGGTTTTCTTTTTCGGAAGCTTCGGTCGCTCGATCGCCGTTTTCGCCTCCGATTCCACCGCGTTACTCGCTTCGGATCGAAGCGTGTTGGCTGAATTTTTTAGTGCGATCGACCAGTCATCGAGCGGCCAATGCAGTTCGAGCAGCGTGATATAAGGTTGCAGCGCCAGACGGAGCTTTGTGGGATTCGCGCCGAGCAGATCATCGACCGTGACGGGGGTTTCAACCGGGCCATCGAACGCGACGACCTGAGCCCATTCAAATTTCGCCATCTCGCGGGCGAGTTCGGCGCGGGGTTGAATCAGATCCGGCCGCTCGTCCAGAAACTGCCCAATGCGGCTGCCGAGATTGCGGAGGGTGAAACAGCGCGAGGGATAGCGATCGAGATATTCGATCGTGAGTCGATTGAATTTTGCCTGCCCCAGCACGGCGTGCAGGCCGCGATAATCATCGTAAAGGCAATCGATCAGGCGGAACCAGTATTGACGGTTGTAGATTTCGATGCGGTCGAAGCTGGTGAGCCGATCGTTCGGCTTGATGAATTCGGCGACGACATCGGCGGTGCGACGGCCATCCATCCAGGTCTGCTGCATCCGACTGGCACCATTCAATCGGCGCATGATCGCCGAACCCGTGCGGCGTTGCAGTTCGCACAGTTCGGCATGGGTTTGTCGCTTGAGCTTCATATTCGTTTTCGTTTAGCGGTAGTGCCGGAGGCACACGCTTTTTTCCGGCACTACCGCTAAACAGCGGAGGTGCTGAGCAATCGCTTTTTCGTCTTCCGTTGATCCACCGATTGCGATAAAAACCGATTCGCCTTCAATGCCGTCCCATGAACTTCGTCGAAGCTGGGAATATGCGCATCCCATTCCAACAGCGTCGCGGTGGAGCCCACCTGTTCGATGGCGTGCGCATACATCTTCCAGACCGGTGGAATCGGGGCATGGTCGTGAGTGTCGAGCGTGTACTTCTCAAACTTACTGTGTCCCGCAATGTGAATCTGACCGACGCGATCGAACGGCACGCCATTGAGATAATCGTAAGGATCGAAACCGTGATTCTGCGAGGAGACGTAGATGTTGTTCACATCGAGCAGGATGCCGCAGTCGGCACGCTCGACCACTTCGCTTAAAAATTCCCACTCGTTCATTTCCGAGGCGTGAAACTCCGCATAGCTGCTCACGTTTTCCACGACGATCGGGATTTCCAGCGTATCCCGTACAAACTTGATCCGCTCGGCGGTGTTCTTCGCGGCGGCAAATGTATACGGGACCGGGAGCAGATCATGCGTATATGTTCCATCGACGCTGCCCCAGCACAAATGATCGCTGAGAAACGGCGTCTTGGTCCGCTTGACCAGTTCCTTCAATTTACGAAGTTGCAGTCGGTCGATCGGATCGGTCGACCCGAAATACATCGACACGCCATGCTGAACCACTTTGTACTGGGCAAGAATCTCGTCGAGCACTTCCAGCGGACGCCCCCCATCGCACATGAAATTTTCACTGATGATTTCATACCAGTCGCACGTCGGCTTCTTGGAAAGAATGTGCGAATAGTGCGGCACCCGCAAACCAATCCCGATGCCGAGATCGGTGAAGCCGTTGAAGCGGTTGGCGGGCATGGGGGGGACCTTGGGAAAGAACTGCAAAAGAGAAAATAAAACGTAAAACGTAAAACGTAAAAAGATGGAAAAATCTTTCTTCTTTACGTTTTACGTTTTACGAAATAGAAATTCCTCACTTATTCGTCGCACACCCACCCTTCCCCTTGCAACTGTTCTTGCCTTTGCAACCGGCGTCGCCGGTCTTGCAGCCGCCTTTGCCTTTGCAGTCGTTCTTGCCGGCGCAGTCATGCTTGTCGGCAGAGTCGGCGAGCTTGATGGCGGCTTTCTGGCCGGCATCGACCGACTTCTGAATCGACTGGTGATTGGCCGGGGTCGTCGGAACGGCAACCGTGGCGGCCCGGGCGGCGGTGCCCATCAACAGACCACTGAGGGCGGCGGCGGCGATCGAAAACTGGGTGCTGCTCTTCATGATACAACTCCTGGAGAAAGGGGGGCGAAATGCTTCACAGCCGACACACGTCGAACTGTTCACGAAGTATAACTACCCGAGGGGCAATACGTATTCCCTAATCTTTTCGGATTTTCAAAATGGGCGAAACTCAACGTGGCACGGGCTTCCAGCTCGTGTACGCGGTCGAGTGCGGAGAAGGAATTTATTTTTCTGAACCTTTGATTTTAATTTCAAATGACCCACACGGGCTGGAAGCCCGTGCCACATCGTGAGCTACAGGATTGCCTCAATGCCGAAAATGCCGCTGGCCGGTCAGCACCAGTGCCGCACCGTGCCGATCGACCAGGTCCAGCGTTTCCTGATCTTTCACCGATCCGCCCGGCTGGATGATCGCCGTGATTCCGGCGTTCAGCAGAAGTTCCGGACCGTCGGGGAAAGGGAAAAATGCATCTGACGCGGCCACCGCACCTCTCGCGCGTTCACCGGCTTTATAAATCGCGATGCGGGCGGCGTTGACGCGGTCGACCTGCCCACCACCGATGCCCACCACCGCCCCACCGCCGCAGATCGTGATCGCGTTGCTCTTCACATGTTTGCAGGCGACCCACGCCAATCGCAGATCGGACAATTCCTGATCCGTCGGCTTACGTTTCGACACGATATTTAACTCGGTGACGGGGGCCAAGTCCCGATCCTGCACGAGATACCCACCGACGATTTTGTGCATCATCCAATCCTGCCGGTCGGCTTGATCGGTCGTGCCCACCGACCCCACTTCTAAAAGCCGCACATTTTTCCAACGGGTTTTCAGAAGGGCCAGAGCATCGGGTTCGTAGGACGGGGCGACGATCACTTCCAATAATTTATCGATCGACGTAATGGCCTGCGCGCAAGCCAGATCGACTGGTTGATTGAGCGCCACGATGCCGCCAAAACTCGCCAATGGATCCCCGGCGAATGCGCGGCGAAAAGCGGTGGCGATATCCGGTCCGGTTCCATATCCGCACGGCGAGGCATGCTTGACGATGCACGCCGCCGGGGTGGCGAGTTCCTTGACGGCCGCCAAGGCCGCATCGGCATCCAGAAGATTGATGTAGGACAGTTCCTTGCCGTGCAACTGCGTGGCAAAAGCGACGGAGGCCTCGGCGGGCTTGTCTCCCACATACAACGCCGCCTTCTGATGTGGATTCTCCCCGTAACGAAGTTCCTGCCTCTTCTTCAGATGCAATTCGATTTCATCACCGCGCGGCAAGCCGGCAACGGTGGCAAGGTAGTTCGCAATCATGCCGTCGTACTGCGAGGTTTGCGCAAACGCGCGCTGGGCCTGCTTCATCCGATGCTTACCGCAACATTGACCGGCGTGTTCGCGCAGATCGCCCAGTACTTTTTCATACCGATCGGTCGAGGTGACGACCAGAACGAAGCGATGATTCTTCGCCGCCGAGCGGATCATGCTCGGCCCACCGATGTCGATGTTCTCAATCGCTTCATCGAACGTCACGCCGGGTTTGGCGATCGTCTGCTCGAAGGGATACAGGTTGATGCAGACCAGATCGATCGGCTGAATGCCGTGTGCCTGCATGGCGGCAACGTGTTCGGCGTTGTCGCGGATCGCGAGGAGGCCGCCGTGGATTTTAGGGTGAAGCGTTTTGACCCGCCCATCCATCATTTCCGGGAACCCCGTGATCTGGGAAACATCCGTTACCGGCAACCCGAGATCGCGGAGGAATTTGGCGGTGCCGCCGGTGCTGATCAACTCGATGCCAAACTCGCCGTGCAGTGCCTTGGCGAAATCGGCGAGGCCGGTTTTATCGAAAACGGAAATGAGAGCGCGCTTCACGGGAACGAGGTCAGACACGGAGATAGGCCTTTCGTAGATCGGTCAAACGGGCGGAGAAGATAGTTGCCACGGATGGGGCACGAATGAACACGGATAAGAAATTATTTTTTAAAAGCAGGTGGCATAGGCGTCTCGCCCAGGTTTTTTGGCCCAATTAAAGCACGTGCGGGACGCCCATGCCACCACTTTTCTCTGCCTTCATCTGTGTTCATCCGTGCCCCATCCGTGGCAAAAATCTCCTATCTCGCCATCGCCACAGATTCGCCAGCGACGGGAATCCAAACCACCTCGCCCATCAAGCCATTCCGGAAGTTCGGCGTGATGGCGCGAATCTGCCCATCCTTCGTCGCGGCGAAAACTGTGTTGTTTTTCAGAGCGGTCGCGTAGGCGACAAAGTCCGTCCGCTTTGACTTAAACTTCGGGGCTCCGGTCAATCGATCCACCGCCATGATGACGTGATCGGCCTGTTCGAGATACGCATACTTCTCATCCTCAGCCAAAAACTGAATCGCGTTGGGCACGGTCCACTTGGCCTTGCGGGCGGGCTCGCCCTGCAACTTGTCGATGGCAACGACACCGGTGCCGTCGATGAATTGATACACCGTCGTGGCCGTCACCGACGGGCTGTGCGACAGCGGTTGACCCGCGAAATACTGCCAGCGAATGCGGCCGTCCGTGCGACCGATGCAATACAGCTTGGTGTCCATCGACGCGGCGTACACGCCGTAGTCATCGGCTTTTAAATCCGCTTGAATTCTTGCCCCGGTTCCAAAGACACCATCCTCACGGCCTTCATGTTTTGTCGCCCAGATCGGATCGCGCGATTCGGCATTGACCGCGTAAATCCCACCGCTGTCGTCCGCGGCATACAGCAATCCCTGCTGAATCGCCGGCGTGGCGGAGATGCCGCTGTGCGTCTGAAGCGTCCAGTTCACACTGGCATTCTGATATTGTGAGCCGGCCAGATCGAGGCTGACCACCCGGCCGCCGTTGGGGTCGTCGGCACCGTAGTAAATGCGCGTGCCGCTGCCCGCCGCACCGCTGCGTAGGGCCAGACCTTTCGCCAACACCGAACGATGTTCCTTGCCGAAGCGATTGTAAACTTCCATCGTACTGATGGTCGGGAAGACGACGAAGTCTTTCAGCACGACCGGCGGGCGAAGTTTCACGTCTTGGGCGCTGACCTGCACCACCCATTTGTTCTCGCCGGATTCGCGATCGAGCACATGGGCAAAATGATCGCGGGTATAGACATCGCGGGTATAGACGATGACCAGCGCCTCGCGGACGTAAATGTCGGTGACCTCATCGTTCTTCAGCCCGAGGTCGGCGGCCCATTTACGGGCAAAGCTGCCTGCCGCAAGTTCGGTCGTGGGCGCAATAGTGGGTTGCGCCGTGTGGCACCCCCCGGCCATGCCGATCAGGCCGAGGCCTAAAGCGATCGCTCCCCACGATTTTTTAAGCGATACGGAGGGCCAATTCATCCAGAACGAAAGAGGTCGTGCCACGGGTGTTGCTCCTGACTGTCAGACTTCTCGGCGCTGCTCTTCGGTGCATTTACCGACGAGGCGCCCGGAACCGCCACGGGAAAGAATGGGAAAGATAGCATTGCGACGCCTTTATCGTCAAACATCCGTGAAATAATCATCAACCCGTTGCGTTCTAAACGCAGCCGCGTAAAGCTATAGGAATCGGCGCATCGCCCTTCAAACCCCTTTCGAGGAGAAACGCATGTTCACGGTTGCCCCCTCTCATCGCGTCACCTTCAAACATTCTCTCATGGCCGGTTTCCTGGCCATGGGACTCGCGGCGCTTCCCGCCCGCGCGGAAGATTCCAAGCCGGTGGAAAAACCGGCGGAAACACCGGCGGCGCGCGGTCAATCAGGTCGACCCGATCCGGGCCAGATGCTGCGGATGCAGCGAGAACGCCTCGATCAACTCACCCTGACTGCGGATCAGAAAAAGAAGCTCGACGAAATCTATGCGACAGCCGAAGCGGATTTGAAGAAAGCCGGCGACGGCGATCGGCAGGCATTGGCGACGGCGATGACCGACATTCGCGAGAAAGTCGCGGCGGTGTTGACCGATGAGCAGAAGGCGAAGTTCCAGGCCGCGCGCGCAGCGGGAGGGGCGGGCGGTGCGGGCGGCGCCATCACCAACGTCGTCGATCGGCTCGAAAAGAGCCTCGAAAAACTCGATCTCACGGCCGACCAGAAAACAAAAGTGAAGCCGGTGCTCGAAGACGCCCGGAAAAAGTTTGAAGAATTGCGCCGCCAGTTGCAAAGCGGCGACCGGGCGGCGATGCGCGAGAAATTCAAAACCGCGATGGATGACACCCGCGATAAATTGAAGGAGATTCTCACACCCGAGCAGGCTGAAAAATTGAAAGCGGACATTGAAGCGGGTCGTGCCAACGCCGCCGGTGGCGCAACCCGACGGCCACCGGCTACGGAAGCTCCGGCGAAACCTGCCGATAAGTAAAAACTGAAGCGGTGGCATGGGCGTCTCGCCCGTGCATTTTCCGACTCAGCGCAATTTGCACTTTGGTGTAGCGGCCCGCTTTAATAATAGCCGTGGGTGGCAGCCCCGGGGCTTCCACCCACGGCTGTTAAAACGATACGTCAAGTCGAAATTTGCTGTAAAAGACAAAATGCACGGGCGAGACGCCCATTCCACCCCTTCAAAAGTCTTGATAGTTCATGTTGTCGGAAATCAAATCGATACCCCTCGCCGGTGGTTCCATGTTTCCCTCGGTCCCCCCGTCACGGCATGTCGTCAGCGATCCGCTGGATATTCTCTGGCATTACGCCCTCGGATACATGCCCGATTTCCTCGACGGTAAAAGCGGGGAAGTCGGATGGGTGCGCTGGCCTCATCGCGGCGTGCAAATGATCGACAAATTCAAGATCCCCCGCAAGCAAAAGAGCAGTGTGCTGTCGCCGCGATTTGAACTGCGACTGGACACCGCGTTTGATGAAGTCGTGCGCGAATGTGCGGATGTCCATCGACACGCGATCCAACACGGCGTCGGTCAAACCTGGATCACGCCGGAACTGATCGAAGGATTGGGAAAACTTCACCGCCAAGGTTACGCCCACAGCTACGAATCCTGGATGGATGGCCAACTGGTCGGTGGAACTTTCGGCATTCAATTGGGAGGCTTGGTGACGATGGTTTCACTGTTCCACCGGGTCAGCAACGCCTCGAAAGCCGCCGCCGGGCGCGCGATGATGCACCTGCGCGACCGGGGATTTACGGCGGTGGATATCGGAATGGTGCCGAAGCATCAGGTGGATTTCGGTTCCGAGTGGTTGCCGCGATGGAAGTATGAGGCGATGCTTCCGGGTCTGATTCGGCAGAAAGTGACGATCAGCGATCGGCATGTGATGCGACCTGTGCCGTGGGGGATTCGGGTAGGAATGCCGCTGGTAAAAGTCGTTCGCGGATTGCGCCGGCTGATGGGTGGCGGGAATAATTCGAGAGCCTGACGCTCCAGCGCCACTCGCCGATTTAATGTTCGGGGGGAGCCAACGACGACACGGAGAACACAGAGCAGAAATCCGGATGGAGAGCTGAGAGACAGGTAAGTCGCGCTGTAGTGCGAAAGCATTACCAATTTCATGTGACTGCTTCCCCGACAATGATTGAATCAAAGAGTCGCTTGGTTGAAAATAAAAACGTGCAGACAAACTTCTTTCTCACGCGTGTGATAGCCCCTCCCCCGGCAGCGGCGACGCTTGCCGCGCACTTTACGGTACGGCACGTTTCCAATCCTGGGGATGGTGCCCGTGATTCTCTCGATCGCTTCTATACCGCCCAAGGATTCCCACCCGGATGGTCGCATACGCAATTGGCCAACGGCGCTCAGGCCGTGATGATCGATTCCGACGAATCACCGGTCGCGGCGGGATGGTTGATCCGGAAGCCCTTTTACATCGAAGAAATCCGCCGTACTTTCGAACCGGCACCGCAGGTGGATTATTATTTCGGAGACTTTGTCGCGTCTGCGTATCAAGGTCAAGGTTTGCAACAGACCCTCATCCGTGAACGGCTTCATCTGTCTCATCAAACCGAACGACAGTGGGCGACCGCCATGACTTCGGATCATATTCCGGCATCGTTGAAAAATTATCGGGCGGAAGGGTTTACCGTCGCCCTCACGGGGTCTCAACGGATTCTGGCCGGCATCGAACTCTCTCGCCTTTGTTGCACGGATCGCGCCCGTCTGCACGGCCGGCTTTCGCAAGAGGGTTTGAACTTGCCGTTCTCATTTTATCTCCGATTGCGTTAATCATTTCGCCCATCCCAACCTCCATTTAAAAGCCTTCACAGGAGGGTCGACCTCATTCTTAACCAATTCCTTGCACAACTTTTTGAGAACCCTATTTCTCCTTGGTCCGATCCACCGAGCGTTCATAACTCCTTTAATTGGCGATAGTCATAAATAACTCTTGTTTACCGGACGCCATTGGTGTAGAATATGGCCTCGAATAACCGCGTCAGTTTTGCACAAGCAGTTTGGAGATTCCCTTGCCCCCGACACTCGTTGATATTGCCAAAGAAACCCACACCAGCGTCAGCACAGTCAGCCGTGTGCTGGCGGGTGGAATCATCGCCAACCGGATCAGTAAAGAGACGCGCGAGCGTGTGCAAATCGTCGCCAACCGGATAGGTTATCGGCCCAATCTGGTGGCGCGCACGCTGCGCACCCGGCGCAGCAATACGATCGCCCTTCTGGTGTCCGACATCGCCAATCCGTTTTATTCGCAGATCGCCAGTCTGGTCGAACAACGCCTGCATCAACACGGTTACTCGCTCGTCCTGTGCAACTCCGGTGAAAGTGCGACGCGCGAGGTGGAGTATCTGCAACTGCTCAATCAAAAAGCAATCGACGGCTTGGTGCTCGTCCCTATCACCATCAATCGCGACCACCTTTTGCAGCACATCCCGCTGAAGTTGCCGTTGGTAATCCTCGACCGCCCGATCCCCGGCATCGACAGCACGGTGGCCTGCGATCAACACCAATCCGCCAAATTGCTGTGCGACACCTTGCATAAATCCGGCGTTCGCAAAGTGGCGATGGTGACCGGCCCCTTGCATGTGATGACGCATCAACGCCGTGCTCAGGCGTTTTCCGAATGCTTTGAAATTGTCGGGCAGCATGAAGGCCCCGCCCGCCAGGAAACCGGCCGGGAAGCCGTCGCCAAATTGATGCCGCTCGCCCCGGATGCGATCATTTGCACTAATAATGCGCTGGCACATGGCCTGATCGACGCCCTCGTGCAAATTGACAGCCCACCCGTCATTGGCGTGTTCGACGAAGTGCCGATGATGAACGTAATCTCAATCCCAATCGTCTGTGCCGTTCAGGATGTAAACGCGCTGGCCGAGGGCTGCGTGGCCCAGTTGCTTCCGCTACTGAGTGGAGAAGAAAAAGTTTCACATCCGATCATTATCCCCGGTCATACGGCATCGAATCGGGCGTTTGAAGCGTGGCAGTTTGCGAAGGGGACGCAAGCGTCGAATTAGATCAGTGGGATGTAGAGGTGCATTGAAAATACGATGTCATACTGAGGCGGATGGTATATTCGTCGTCACCGCCTACGATCTGCCCGACAAGCAGTGGGGTGTCCTCTATCGCCGTCTTCAGCGACGTAAACGGTTATGAGAAAAAATAACACTTCACCCCTCTGCAACGGCTTCAACCGGAAGCGGGGGTAGCGTGCCCGTTTGCAGGAAAGTCCGCAACGCCTGGGCGATGGTTTTGGTCGGGTCGTGGCCGCAGCTTCAGGGTGCGGTAGATACTCATCAGGACGGCTTGGGTGGCCGCACCCTGTTCGCTTCGGTTGCAGAGGCTGTTTTTGCGGATGATCACCGACGGATAGTCGCGGTGCTTTCCGATGCGATGGGCCAGGCGTCCGGCGTCCGGGTCGGCGTACGCTGCGTCGGCCGGTATCCAAAGACGCCGGTTGATCAGTCTGATTCGCGAGGCGTGGCGTTGGGCATCGCATCGGGCACCACCGGTTCCACGTGCTTCTTGCAGGCCGGGCAATAGCCCCGGTGAAGGGTGTGTTCGGTAGTCTCCGGCGTGATCCGTTCGGGGATGTCTTCGCTGAGCCGTGTGCGTGTCCGCTTGCAGGAATTGTTCATGCGGATTGCCGGCAAACTTCTGTGCCGGCCACAAGTGGAATGACCCGCACGCCTTTGGCCCCCGAACTTTGAAAGGAGCGTAGTGATGGAAAATTAAAAACCACAATGCAAACGGGGGCAGTGCGGTGCTGGGCCGATAGGCAAGTCAAACCGCCAGGCGCAAAGATCAACGGAATAAACGATGGGCTATGAAATATGCGGGTCAGCCCTTTTTTCATTCTCACATGGTGAAAATAAATAACATCGCTCCGCTGTTTTTGGATCAGTATCGAAGATCGTTTTTCAAACTCTCACATGATTCTCACA
>JANXVV010000177.1 GCA_025351525.1 Humisphaera sp.
ATCGCTAACACGGGCTGGAAGCCCGTGCCACAACTTTAGAAGATTGAAACGCAGCACCACACTTTGCACCAGAGTTTAAGGTTCCTGATCCGGCGACGGAACAGGAAAAATCGGCTTTCTGGTGGATGGGTCCAACACCCATCGATAAACATCCAACACCTGCTTTGCTTTATTTTCCCAGGTAAACAATTCGCGCGCTCGCCGTTCGGCGGGGCCGCGCTTGGCGTCGATCTCGGCGGGATTGTCGGCCAAGTGCGTTAAGGTCTGTTGAAGCCTTGCAACAATCTGCGCCCGCGTTCCCAACTTCAGCAGATACCCGGTTTTTGCGGTGACCAGTTCCGCCGGCCCCCCGTAATCGACGATGATCGGCACCACGCCGAGCGCCATCGCTTCCAGCACCACCGCTCCGCCAAATTCACGAATGCTGGGGAACCCGAACAAATCCGCACCGACCAGATACTGCTGCACCTGGCGATGATCGACCCAGCCGCTCAACTTCACGCCGTCGGCAACTCCGAGGCGGTCGACCAGTTGTTTCAACTCTTCCATCTGCGGACCGTCCCCGACCAGATTCAGGGCGATGCGCCCGGCCTTGACCAGCGGTGCCGCCGCCTCGATCAGCATGTCGGCACCCTTATAGGGCACCAATCGACCGAGGAAAATGACCTGGAGAGGCCGACGATCTCCCGGTTGCCGTGGCGGACGCGGGGCGCGTTTGGCAAACCGCGTCGGATCGATCGCGTTCTCGGGGATGTAAAAGCAGCGGTCGTGAAATTCGCGCGGCATTTGCCGCAGCGTGTCGCGGGAGGCCACGATTATCGCCGAGGCATTCGACCGCATCGATCGATAGCCCGGCAGAAGTTTGTACGCATCCCGCACGTAGCTCAACCACTCGCGTTCCTTGCGGCGAGCCCCGTCAAAGCCCTTCGGCCAAGGCAAGCCGCCGTTCAACGGCCCGACGACAAACGGCACACCGATCTCGCGGCATTTGGCGGCCAAAAGGCTGGGCGTGGTCGGGGACAGCGGAATCATGCGATGCACGATATCAAATTCCCCCGCCGCCAGTCGAGGGCCAAATTGCCGCCAGATGTAATGCTCGAACAGGTAGTACAGCGGGACTGAAAGCGCCGCGAGCGTGGTCCAACCGGCCCCGGTGCCGCCGCGTAAAAAGGTGGCGATTTTCCAGACGGAGCGCGCGGCCCACTCGGTGTCGATGATGGTAAAGTCCTTGCCCTCGATCCATCCGGCTTTCGTTAACGCCGGCCCGTTTCGCCAGTGCGTCAGCACCAGGGCATCGGCCACCTCGCGAATGGCTTTGCAGTGCGAGTACCCCACCAACGGCACACTGATCATGTCCGGATTGCACCCCTCGGCGATCAACAAAACCCGAGGCCGCTTGCGGTTGAGCCGCATCGGCGATTCATCCCCCGTCAATCGCAGGGGAGCGGGAGAAGTTTGATGCATCGCATTCAACATGAATAAGCCAGGATTGCAGGTTCCCTCCCCCCGGTACTCCGGGGGGAGGGTCAGGGTGAGAGGTCTTGTTTTCTTCCTCCGCCGATGCGAAAAATCGAACCTGTTTTCAACGCAAAGAAAAAACCCCTCACCCTAACCCTCCCCCCTTGAGTACAAGGGGGGAGGGGACCGGACAGCCACCTTACGCCACCATCGCAGGCGTCTCCACCTCACGGCGGGCGGCCTTGTCGGCAATTATCCCAATCGGCAACGTCGGCACCACGCCGTAGATCCTTCGATACATATCACCGGCCCAGAAACGGCTATCGAAATTCCGTAGAATCGTCTGTCGACCGGCTTCCCCCAGCGTCTGCCGCAATTGAGGGTCCATCAGCAGCTTTTCAATCCCATCGGCCAACGCCTCAGGGTTTTTCGGCGGGACCAGCAGGCCATTTACACCGCTGGTAATGATCTCACCCACCCCGCCGGCGGAGGTGCCGATCGTCCCGGCCTCGGTGGCCATCGCTTCCATATACACCACGCCCATCGGCTCACCGTGGCTGGCCAGCACGAACAGGTCGGTGTTCCGCATCTCTTCCAGATATTGTTCTTCCGGCAGGGAACCCAGAAATGTCACCAAGTCAACAATGCCCAGTTCCCCCGCAAGTTTTTGCAGGGGTTCCAGTTCCGGACCATTGCCGCCGATGCGCAACCGCACCCGATGCCCGCGCTTCGTGAGCAGGGCGATGGCTTTCAGCAGATCATCCTGTCCCTTGCTGGTGACCAGTCGGCTGACCGACAGCACCCTCAGGAAACCATCCGCCGCCGGGGTCCGCTTGACCGCCGTCCACTTGCGGACATCCACCGCCACCCTGCACATCCCATACGCCGACAGCGGCAACTCCGGATAATCGCGGCGGATCTGCGCCACCATCCAATCCGTGCAGGCCACCGTGAATTTGGCATCGTGAAATTTCTCGCGCATCGCGCCTCCCCACCATTCGAGGTTGGCATTGACCATCTGCGAGAAGGGCACGCCGGTCAATCGCTTGACCATCATGCACAGGATGGAACTGTTGGCGGGGGAATGGCTGTGAAGATGTTTGATGCCCCCCCGGCGAACTTCATCCGCCAGAACGCACGCCGGCACGAGCAACGGCAGCAACTGGCGAAATGAATTTTTGTGATCGACCGGAAGCGAGAAGACCAGGGCGATGCAGCGCAGAAACCCCAGCGGGTTCCGCAGGAAACAGGAGAGAATGACAGCAATATTGTGAAAAAATCCTGTAGGCCAGAGATAGGTCGTTTCCGAGACGGCCTGTGGGGCGAAGGCATGGCGGGCCTTATCCCGCTCGGGCGGTCGGCGGGTGGAGAACAGCCGCACCGTCGCTCCGAATTCGCGCAGATGAGACACCTCGCGCCAGATCCACAAGTGGGTCTGCCCCGGCCATTCCGGAATGACGTAACCGATGGGATCGCCAACGTTCATGAATAGATCGCTCCAGGGCAACTCGACCCTCTGCTGCCATCCCGACGCCACAATGCGACAGGCCAGACTCACTTCATCTTCGGTCCGCGTGCCCGACCAAACGAGATAAAACGCACAAGATAATCTCAAAATCTTGGAAGCAAACCCACACGTCCCTTTTTTAACGCGACCTTAGTCTAACCTACAGAGCCGGAGAGTCCAAGAAACGCAAGGTCTTGCTATCGTGGTTAGGTCATCAGTCATTAAAAACGTAACATTCTGTAACATTTTGTAACATTTGACGCAAGCCACGAATGAAACGCATCTGGAAATTGCCGATTGTCATAGTCGGCCGGGTCTGATAGCCTCCTGCCACCAACCCGCAATGTGCGAGAATTTCCCATGTTGATCCGAATCGGTTACGACCTCGCATTCGGCGAGCTTCGGCATCACCCGCCTGGAAAAATTCGTGGTGTGGATCGATGAAATCCAGGGCGACTAAATTTGCGTTTTTCACGCCGGGATCGGAGCTGAAAGCGACGACCCGGATTCCACCAGAACCATCACATTTGAAATTTCCGGTCCCCTCCCCCCGGTACTCCGGAGGGAGGGTTAGGGTGAGGGGTCTCGCCTTTTTCCTTTGCCGAGTCGAGAAACAGAGAGTCTTCTCGCCATCAAAAAAGACCCCTCACCCTAACCCTCCCCCCATGAGTACATGGGGGGAGGGGACCGGAAAGTCCAATGCGATGTTCCTGTGGATTCCGCAGGACGGTTCGGCCTTCACTCGCCTCTGCGATCCAACAGGGATACAGTAAGCCTATGGAAGAAATCACGCTTCCCCCCAAAGCCCAGACTCAGACGCAACCGCAGCCGGTCGTGGGTTTTGAACCGACACAAGTGAAGCAGTTCACCGTTTTTCTTGAAAATCGGGTCGGGCGATTGCAGCAGCTGGTGCGGGCGTTCGAGGAGAATGCCGCCCGGATTGTCGCCATCGCGATCGAAGAATCCGCAGAGGCGACCCTGGTGCGTCTGGTCTGTTCCAAGCCGGATCTGGGCCGGGTGCTGTTGAAGGAACATGGGTTCGCATTCGCGGAGTCTGATGTCCTGGCGGTGGAACTTCCCGAACGAACGACGCAACCGCTCATCTCCATCTGCAGCGCGCTGTTGACGGCGGAGATCAATATCCATTACGCCTACCCTCTGCTGCTCAATCCGCGCGTCCCGAGCCTGGTGTTGAATGTCGATGAACCGACACTTGCGGCACAGATTCTCATCCGCAAGGGTTTTACGCTGATCGGGGAAAGTGATCTGAAGAATTGAGCCTTATCTCTTGTGTCTCGTTTAGCGGTGCGACGGAGGCACACGTTTTCTTCCGACAGACGAAAGATACGTGTGCCTCCGGCGCACCGCTAAACGAAAAAACAAAGGGCGGCGCAAAAAAGAAACCCGATGCACGCATCGGGTTTCCAAGTCCATTTCAGATTTGTATTTCCAATTATCGCTTCGAGAACTGGAACTTACGACGAGCACCACGCTGACCGTATTTCTTACGTTCCTTCATCCGGCTGTCACGTGTCAAAAACCCGGCATTTCGCAGTGCGGGCTCCAGAGCTTTATCGAGACTCATCAGAGCCCGGCCAAGGCCCATGACGATCGCGCCACTCTGACCGCTGTGACCACCGCCGGAGGTGTTGACCAGCACGTCCATCTTGCCACCGGTGTTGGTGACTTCCAGCGGGCCGAAGATCGCCTTGCGGTCCTGCTCGAAGGTGAAGTAATCGTTGATGGTGCGGCCATTGATCTCGATCTTACCGGTGCCGTGGGCCACTCGAACGCGGGCCACCGCGCTCTTACGGCGGCCAGTGCCCCAGATGAAGGTCTGCTTGACCTTGGGTTCAGTCGATTCGACGGTTGCGGTGGCGGTTTCTTCAGCCATGGTGATATCGTTCAGTTGAAGGGTTTTGAAAGGTTCTGGTTTAAGCGAATTTCAACGGCGTGGGCTGCTGAGCGCTGTGCTCGTGCTTGTCACCCTTGTAGATCTTGAGCTTGCCGAGAATGTTATGACCCATGCGGCTTTTGGGGAGCATGCGACGAACGGCCAATTCCACCAGCTTTTCCGGGTGCAATTCCTTCATCGTCTTGTAGGTATACACACGGCGACCGCCGGGATATCGCGAGTAGGTGTCGTACTCCAACACATCCGCCTTCTTACCGGTCACGCGAATCTTCTCGGCGTTGATCAGAATCACAAAATCGCCGGTATCGACGTGGGGCGTATACGCCGGTTTGTGCTTGCCCTGCAAAATCAGGGAAATCTTCGAGGCCAATCGACCGAGAACCTGATCGGTTGCATCGACGATGTGCCAGTTGGCTTTGATCTCGCCCGGCTTGGGCATGTACGTGCTCATGGTCGCTTCCTTCATCGCTCATCGCGATCACTACGGCAAAATCCGGTTTCAGACGGCCCACCCCGGTTGCCATCCGACAAATCGCGGGGATACCGCAACCGCCGATCGCTCCCGAGTGGAGAATCGGGGAGTTTAGCAATCCAACCGTTTCTGTCAAGGGAAGCCTGAAGGTTTCACCGATCTGCAATTTTAGCAAGGTCTGCAAAATCGAAATGCGCCTCTGGTTAGCCTCGCCGCGCAGCGGAGTGATTTTTCATTGACAAAGAACGCGCTCCGCAGCGCGTCGCGGCTAACCGGCTGGATTATTTAGGAATCAATCGCAGCGATGTAAACTCAAACGCCAGCGCCGATGCATCATCCCGACTGGCGGCGTTTCCCTGCCAAGCGCAAATCTCATCCATCAACAACTTCACACTCTGTTCTAAATCAACTTTCGCTCCCCGCTGAAGCGCGGCGAGAAGTCGATCGCTCCCAAACAGATCGCTGGAAGAATTCATCGCCTCGGTGACGCCGTCCGAATACATGAATACACGGTCGCCGGGTTGAAGTTGCAACTCATGGCGATCGTACGCCTCCTCCGCCAAACCAATCGGCAACCCCGAACCGGCAAGTAGGCGGGGAGCCTTTCCCAGAGGAATGTAAACGGCGGGTGGATGACCGGCGGACGTGTACGCAAACCGCCCGATTTGGGTATCGAGCGTTCCGTAACAGAGCGTGAGAAATTGCCGGGTGGCATCGTTCCAAGGCAGTCGCTCGTTTAACCTGCCGGCAACTTTTGCGGGGTCGGCGGGCTGCGGCGGGCCACCGGCGGGGCCGGGATCCAGTAGCAGGGAATCGGTGCTGCCCATCGTCGACAAAAGCCGTGTCGCGGCGACGGCCAGCAGCGAAGCGGCCACGCCGTGCCCGCTCACATCCAGCACATAAAATCCCACGTGTGTGTCGTCGAGCGAAATGACGTTCAACGAATCCCCCGCCAACTCCTGGCAGGGTTGAAAGGCCCAATCGCATTTTACGCCCGCGATGTGAGGGGAAGGTTTCGGCAAGAACGCCGACTGCACCTCGGCGGCCGCCCGCAGTTCCGATGCGGTGCGCTCGGCGGCCATCCGCAGTCGGGCGTTGGCGGATTCGAGTTCAACATTCCGTTCGCGCAGGCTCCGTTCCAATTCCAACGCCCGGGTGACGGCTTGCTTCATCGCGACCTGAGTCTGAATGCGCGCCAACACCACCGCGAAATCCAGCGGCTTGGTGACGTAATCGTTCGCGCCCAATCCAAACGCGCTGACCAGATCCTCGCTCGCATCCTTGGCCGTCGCCATTACCACGGGGAGTTCGGTCAATGGATGAGTCAGACGGATTTGCTCGAGAACTTCCAGCCCGTTCATCCCCGGCATCATCACGTCGAGCAGAATGACATCGAAATCGCGCTCTTCAATGAGCGTCAACGCCTCTTGACCTCCGGCAGCGGTGGCGACGTCGTACCCCCGGCGCAGCAATCGCCGCGAAAGCGATTCGCGATTAGAGAGATCATCGTCAACCACCAGAACCGATGCAGCAGAAAGCGCCGGCACGGGAGCAGGGTAGTTCGGGCTATCCCGTAAATCGTGCATGAACTCTCTGCTCCTCGGAAAATTCGGATGAACCCGGAAGTCACGAAAACACGAAGGAATACGAAGAATCACGGATCGCTGTTTCGCGCTGTATGCGTCCCAATTGCCCCTAGAAGAATTCCCCGCAGATCGGACTGCAGAAATGAATTCTTCGTGTTTTCGTGCCTTCGTGGTAAATAATCCGATCCTGCCGCCTGCGTCATTCACGTCGGGTTTGGAATAGCCGGCGACGCCCCGGATTTTTCCTGCAGCAGCGCTTCAATTTGCCCTAGCAGCTTTGGAAACTCGATCGGCTTTGTATGATAATCCGTACATCCAGCAGCCATAGCGCGCTCTTTATCGCCGGTCATTGCATGGGCCGTTAACGCAATGACGGGTACGTTGGCCAAATCCGGCTCGGCTTTGATCTGCCGCGTGGCTTCCCAGCCATCCACCTCGGGCATGTTCATGTCCATCAGAACCAGATCGGGTTTTTCCGCCTTGGCGATGGCGACGCCGACTTTGCCATCCGGCGCGAGCAGCACTTCAAAACCGCGGCGCTGTAATCGCCTTGAAAGCGAATCGCGGTTTTCTTCGTTGTCTTCCACCACAAGGATTTTGGGCATGAAAATCACTTCCTCAAATGGCATGGGCTACCAGCCCATGTTTTAAATTCAAAACCATGGGCTGGTAGCCCATGCTACGTAAAAGATCAAAAGCTTACAGGATATTAACGTCGTCCTATTCACAAAGCTTTGTCATTCACAGAGGCAGTTGACACCTCAATCACTTCACCCTTCACCGGTTGATTCGGGTTGCCGGCACACTGCGCGACGATCTTCCGCACCTCGACCAGCAGAGCCTCTCGACTGTAGGCACCCTTCTGCAAAATGCGCTCCACCTTCCCGGAGAGCGTGGTTCGCTCATCGGGAGTGAGATCCTTCGAGGTCAGCACCACCACGGGAATCGCCTGCCAAGACGGATGGCGGCGAAGTTCGTCCAGAAACTCAAAGCCGTCCATTTCCGGCATCATCAGATCGAGGAGAATCAGACCCGGTTGACGTTGCGACACTCGCTCCAACCCCACCTTCCCATTCTCCGCCTCGGCGACGGCCCAACCTTGACGCTGGAGCGATCGCCGCATCACTTCGCGCGTCGGAGCATCATCTTCAACGATCAGCACCACATCCGCCGGGCCGCTCGGTTTGTACCGCTGCAACACCGAGGTCAAACGATCGCGATCGATCGGTTTCGTCAGATATTCCGAAGCGCCGAGCATGTAACCCATCTCCTGATTGCTGGTGATGGTCAGCATCACCACCGGAATATCGCTGGTGGCCGGATCGCCCTTCAGCCGGGTCAGCACCGCCCAACCATCCATTTTAGGCATGAGCACATCCAGAAAAATCAGATCCGGATGTAACTGCCTGGCCAGACGCAATCCCTGCTCACCGTCAGTGGCGCTGACGGCGCGGATGCCATCGGCGATGAACGACCGGGTCATCATGTCCTGCACCGCCGTGTCATCGTCGACGACCAGCACGGTGATGATTCCCGGCTCGCCCGCTTGAGGAGCGGTTGAAATCGCCCCATCGACCGCCGGCAACTCCTTGGCATTTTGCTTGGCAACCCGCGCGGGCAACCGCACGGTAAACACCGATCCCTTGCCCGGTTCGCTGGTGACGCCCACCTCGCCGCCCATCATTTCACAGAATCGTCGGCTGATGGCGAGGCCCAGCCCCGTTCCCCCGAATTTTCGAGTCGTCGACGCATCCGCCTGCGTGAACGGCTGGAACAGTTTCTCCATCTGTTCCGGGGTCATTCCAATCCCCGAGTCGGTGACGCGGAAATGCAGTTGCGACACACCGCTTTCATCGGTCGTGCGGGTGCCCGCGATTTGCAACGTTCCATGTTCCGTGAATTTCGAGGCGTTGGACAGCAGATTGAATAGAATTTGCCGTACTTTCGTCAAGTCCGCATACATCTCACCGAGATCGCCCGCAGCTTCGACTGTGAGTTTATTAGAGTTCTTCTGAACGAGCGGTTCGAGGGTCGCCGCCACATCTTTCATCATGGAGGCGATGTCGAAAATCTCCAGGTAAAGCTCCATTTTCCCGGCTTCGATTTTCGACAGATCGAGCACGCCGTTCACCAGAGCCAGAAGATGTTTGCCTCCGGCGCGGATCTTGTCGAGGTCGGGAATGAACTCGCGCACCCCGCGATCCTCGGCTTCTTCCTGCAGCAACTCGCTGTACATGATGACCGCGTTCAACGGCGTCCGCAGCTCATGGCTCATGTTGGCAAGAAACTGGCTCTTCGCCAGATTTGCCGCCTCGGCCCCGTCTTTGGCGCGGCGAAGATGTTCTTCGCTGTCGCGCAGCGATTCCTCGATTCGCCGTTGCTCGGTCACATCGGTATTCGTCCCGAACCATCGAATGACTTTCCCATAAGCATCGCGAATCGGAATCGCACGCGATAGGAACCAGCGATAATTTCCGTCCTTACCGAGAAGGGGGAAAGTGTCCTCCCATTCCTCGCCGGATTTAATGGAGCGGGTGAATTTTTCAACCACGCTCTCGACGTGATCGGGATGATGCACACGCTTCCAACCCCAGCCGACCATGTCGGCGGGGGTGGTGCCGGTGTAGTCGAACCAGCGCTGGTTGTACCAGAAAATGGAGCCCAGACTGTCCGCCATCCAGGCGAGCTGCGCGATGTTGTCGGCCAGGGTCCGAAACCGATCGGCCCCTTCCAGAATCGCTCCTTCCGACTGCTTTCGCTGCGTGATGTCCGCAAAAGTAATCACGACTCCCTCGACCTTTTTACCGTCGCGAATCGGGAACGCCGAATACTCCACGGGGAATGAGGATCCATCCGGACGCCAGAATACTTCATCGTCCACCCGGCAACCTTCACCGGTGCGGGCGGTCCGATAAATCGGACACTTATCCGCTGGATAGTCGGAGCCATCCGGGTGCTTATAGTGGGTCATCGCGTGCATGTTTTTGCCCACGACATCCCGCGGTTTAACTCCGAGGATTCTCGCGCCGGCGGCGTTGATGAACGTGCAATTTCCCACCAGATCGACGCCGTAAATTCCCTCGCCTGTCGATTCGATCAGCAACTGGTTGTAGTTGGCAAGGCGATCCTGCTCTTTCACGGCCCGACGACGTACCTTTTCATCGCGACGGACCAGATAGTAGGCGGCCATCACCAATCCAATGGCTGTGGCGGTGGCTAAGATGAAGGTGCTGACCGCACCCTCCAGGCTGGCGGTCGACTCCTTCTCACGGCGATTCAGCAGGCTTTGCTCTTCCGCTCTGCCCTCGGCAATGATTCCCCGGACGGCATCCAGCGTTTCTTTCGCGTGCGCCAGCAATTGCGCACGTGCCTCGGACATCACCGGCGCATTGGTGCGCGCGGCGATTCCCGCCTGCATGGCCGCGAAACCCGCATCCAACTGCGCGCGAAGATCATTCAACCGCTTTTGCTGCGAGCTGTTGTCGCGGGTTAACGCGATGAGACTGTCGAGTTGCCTGCCATATCCATCGCGCGCGGTGCGATAGGGAGCCAGGTAGTCGTCCTCACCGGTGAGCAGATATTCCCGCTGCGCCGTCGCGGCATCAGACGCGGTGGCCTGCACGGCTTCCAATTCCGTCAACACCGTCTGGGTGTGCTGAACCCATCTTTCCTTTTGAGCAAGCCTGCGAAAATTCCGCGATGAAATCCACGCATTCCCCAGCAGCACCAGTAGCGCGAGGATCACCCCCGGCGTTGCAAGTTTTCCAAGGCGTGAGTGCATAGGATCGTCCTGAGATCTATTGACGGAAATCGTAGCATGGGCTACCAGCCCATGTCTTCAATTCAAAACCATCGGGCTGGTAGCCCACGCGACGAGCTACTTTAAACCTTTTTCCGCCTTCGCCACCGCCGGCAGAAGCGAGATCAATTGTTTTTGAGTTTGCGCCACTGAGGTGGTGACGTAAGTTGCCCCGGCCGCTCGTAGCCGAATGAGGAGTTTATCGAAATCGCGAACCTTCCCGAAATAACCGACGACGATCGGAAGGTCGGCAAATTTCCGTCGCAATCGGCGGCAAAGATAGCGCGTCTGAGTGATCCCACCCGGCGGCATCACAACAATCATTAGCATCGCCGGTGGATCCTCCTCAATGCGCTGTTCGATCTGAGCCGGCAGCGAGCGGGTTGAAAGCACTTCCACCCGCGCCTCTGATGGATCAAGCACCATCCCCACCGCGAGTGCGGCCAACTCATCCATCTTATGATGTGCCGGGCAGGCCAGAATCACCGGCGGTGATGACAGGGTGCCGGGTGCCGCACTTTCATTGACCGCATGGGGCGATCTTGCTGCGGCGGTCAATTCACCGACGACCGCTTCGGTGGATTCCAGGATGAACGCTTCATCCGCAGCCGTCAAACCTGAATGTTCCCGATCTCGCCGCGCCAGGATGAGAGCCGGAATCAGCACTTCATCGGGAATGAGTTTGAGGCTGTGGGTTTTGACGAAGTCATGCGCCAGCGCGGTCGCCTCTTTACGATCGCCCGCCAAAAGCCGTTGGTAATAGCTCACCGCCGGTGGTAGCGCCGGCTGATCGCCGAGTAAAAGCGATAAAAATTTTAACGGCTTGGCGTGCTGCCCCAGGACGACGAGACATACCGTCAATGGCGTCGACAGTACCAACCCGATCGTGCCCCACACCCACGTCCAGAAAACCGCAGCCACCAGGAGGGCCACCGGAGACACGCCGGTGCTATGGCCCAACAGCAGCGGCTCGACGACGTTAGCGGTGGTCAGATCCAATGCGACAAAAACGCCCAGCACCGCAAGCGGTTGGCCCCAGCCGGGTGAGATGGCGATGCTTAAAAGGATCGGCAGCGAGGCCGCCATCCAGGTGCCGACGTAGGGCACGAATCGCAACAGCATTGTGAGCGATCCCCACAAAAACCAGTAGGGAACGCCGAGAAGAAGGAGTGCCAGTGCGAAGGCAACCGCGAACCCACCGTTGATCGCCAACTGCATCAGAAGCAATTGGCTGACTTTTTCGGCGGAGCCTACCAGCACGCGCGTGGTTCCGGTGAGTCGGCCATGCCCGAGCAGGCCGATCACGCGGTTGCGCAAATCTTCCCGCCGAATCAACAGGAAGATGACGAGGATGAGTATTAAACCGGCGTCGGCGATGGGGGCGAGAACAGTTCCCGCCATCCCCAACAAATGCTCGACGGCGGATTCCTTCGGCTCGGCAATGATCGTCGGCGGGGGGGTCGGAGTCGGCGTCGATACGTGCGTCGATTCGGCAGTGGTCGGCCGGGTGGTCGTCCCGGTAGCGGATTCAGACACCTGTCGAAACGTGTCCATCAATCGTGACAGCGCGCCGGTGCCTTTCCCGCGCACTCGATCGATCTTTGCGGTAATCTGATCCTTATGGGTTGGCAGATCGTCGGCCAATTTCGCCAACTGCGTCCCCACGCCGTACCCCACGGCTCCAAACAATATCAGCGTACACATCACGACCGAAAGGACGGATGGCACCCGGCCGATTCGCCATCGCTCGACATGGGTTACCAGCGGATTGAGAATGAACGCCAACAGCACCGCCAGCGCGATCGGGACAATCACCGGTTTGGCGACATACAGAATGCCGACGGTCAGAACCAGCGTGAGCGATGCGCGCAGATAACCGTTTGTTGAGCGATTACGGGGTGAAGGTTTTTTCGGGGAGCGGGTAGGCATTTACAGTTTTATACGGGTGGGCGTTTCCATCGTCCAAAATGAGGTTGAGAATAGATCTGTTGCGATGTTAAACGCGTATTGCAAAATTGGAAACGTCCAAATCGCACCGAAAATTGCCAGGCACTTTGTACCAACAAGAAACCCCGAGTCATTTGACCCGGGGTTTCCATCTGACTTCAAAAATTGACCTCATCCATCAAGTCGCATCGCTGCCGGCTTGGGCCAACTGCTTTTTCTCGCCCTTGCTCTCGGTCGTCTTCATCGACTCGAAGAACAGGTGCTTTTCCTGACCTTCAACCTCGGGGACTTTGACCGTGATCTTGATCAGGTCCTTGCCCTTGAAGTTGCCGCGAAGAATGTCTTCGCTGAGCGGGTCTTCCACGAACTGCTCGATCGCCCGGCGAAGGGGACGGGCGCCGAAATCACTGCTCGTGCCTTTGTCGATCAGGAAATCTTTCGCATCTTCCGTGATCTCGATCCGCAGGCCATGATCGGTCAGACGCTTCATCACCTTGCGAAGCTCGAACTCGACAATCGACTCGAGATTCGTGCGGCTCAACGGACGGAACACAATCACATCATCCAAACGACCGATGAATTCCGGGCGGAAGTGCCGCTCGATCTCCTTCATCACCGTCTCTTTGATCTGCTGATAATTGCGCTCTTCCGTCGCGCCCTTACCCTTGGGGCGAAGGCCGAACTCCGGGCCGCCGCCTTTGATCAACTCAGAGCCGATGTTGCTGGTCATGATCACGACCACGTTTCGGAAATCCACATGCCGGCCAAAGCTGTCGGTCAGCCGGCCTTCTTCCATGATCTGCAAAAGCATGTTGAACACATCGGGATGCGCCTTCTCCACTTCGTCCAACAGCAGCACGCTGTAGGGCCGACGGCGAATGCGTTCGGTAAGCTGGCCGCCTTCTTCATAGCCGACATAGCCCGGAGGCGCACCGATCAGTCGGCTGACATTGTGCTTCTCCATGTACTCGCTCATGTCGATCGCAACGAGGGCATCCTCATCGCCAAACATGAACTCGGCCAGAGCCTTTGAAAGCAACGTCTTACCGACACCGCTCGGCCCAAGGAACAGGAAACTTCCCATCGGGCGATTCGGATCCTTCAAACCGCTGCGGGCGCGACGGATCGTTTTGCTGACTGCCTTGATCGCCTCGTCTTGGCTGACCACGCGCTTGTGCAGTTCGAATTCCAGTTCGAGCAGGCGCTGGGCTTCTTCTTTTTCCAGCCGGGTGAGAGGCACGCCGGTCATCTTGCTGACGACTTCGGCGACGACTTCCTCATCGACCACGCCGTCCACTTCCTTGGCCTTCTCACGCCATTGCCGCTGCATGTCCTCTTTGCCTTTGCGAAGCTGCTCGGCTTGATCGCGCAGCTTGGCTGCCTCTTCATATTCGGCGTTGCGGACGGCTTCATCCTTCTGAATGCTGAGCCGTTCGATCTGCTCTTCCAGATCCGCCAGATTCGGCGGCTTGGTCATGCTGCGAAGGCGGATGCGGGCACCCGCTTCGTCGATCACATCGATCGCCTTGTCCGGCAGGCATCGGCCGGTGATGTACCGATCCGACATCTCCACCGCCGCCACAATCGCGGCATCCAGAATCTGCACCCGGTGGTGCGCTTCATATCGATCGCGCAGACCCTTGAGAATCTCAATCGCATCCGTCTTGTTCGGCGGTTCGACATGAATCGACTGGAACCGGCGGGCCAGCGCGGCGTCCTTCTCGATGTACTTGCGATATTCATCGAACGTCGTGGCGCCGATGCACTGAATCTCGCCGCGCGATAGCGCCGGCTTCAGCACATTGCTGGCGTCGATCGCGCCTTCAGCGCCACCGGCACCGACCAGCGTGTGCAGCTCGTCGATGAACAAAATGACGTTCTTCGCGCGGCGAACCTCGTTCATCACCGCTTTGATGCGCTCTTCAAACTGACCGCGATACTTGGTGCCGGCGACCATCATCGCCAAATCCAGCACGACGATCCGGCGATCGTGCAATATCTCCGGCACGGCGCTGGAGATCACCATCTGGGCCAGACCTTCGACGATGGCGGTCTTGCCGACGCCTGCTTCGCCGAGCAGCACGGGGTTGTTCTTCTGTCGACGACAGAGAATTTGAATCACGCGTTCGATTTCATTCTTGCGGCCAATCACCGGATCAAGCTGCCCCTCGCGGGCCAACTCGGTCAGATCACGGCCAAAACTATCCAAGGCCGGCGTCTTGCTTTTGCCCTTGGCGTTGCCGGTCGATTTTTCACCAGGGGCTGCGGGTTCTTCGTTTTCCACACCTGCTCCAAGAAGATTGAGTACCTCTTCCCGAACCTCTTCCAACTTCAAGCCCAGATTCATCAAAACCTGGGCCGCCACACCATCGTGCTCGCGCAACAAGCCGAGCAACAGATGCTCTGTTCCGACGTAGTTATGGTTTAGATTGCGGGCTTCCTCGATTGCATATTCGATGACCTTTTTGGCCCGCGGGGTCTGGGGCAGCTTCCCCATGGTGACCATATCCGGGCCGCTCTTGACGAGCTTCTCGACTTCCAGCCGTACTTTACGCAGGTCGACGTCGAGGTTCTTCAGCACATTCGCGCCGACCCCGCTGCCTTCTTTCACAAGGCCCA
>JANXVV010000578.1 GCA_025351525.1 Humisphaera sp.
CCGAGACCTGTGTCTTCCGACGGTCCAAATGCACAGGTCTCGGAGTACCGCGACCTGTGGCACCCGACATTTTAAGTGTGACTGAACACTAGCTGCAAAGGCGCAAAGAGCGCAAAGGAGGACGCAAAGAATTCAATTTGAAATTCTTCCTTGCGATTGCTTTGCGCTCTTTGCGTCTTTGCGCCCGCATTTATTTACTTAAAAACGCCTCACTCGCTACCACCTCGTGGATCAGGCTCCGCAGCCCGTCCCGCTGCGCGGCGTTCTTGCGAACGATCTTCGCCACGGTCGGGCGATCGGCGAAGTCAACCTCGGCGCCGGTGCTGTAGAGAATGAGTTTCGCGATGAGATTGCGCGCGAGAACTTCGGGGTTTTTCAAAAGTAATTCGCGGAAGTCGTCGATGTTTTTGAAGGGCTGGCCGTCGGAAGTCTGACCGGTGCAGTCGACGGGGAGGGCGGCGCGATAGGGCATCGTTTTGCCGAGGGATACAACCGGTGTTCCTTCGCCGAGGGAGCGATAGTTTGAGCGGTAGCCACCGATGACATCGAAACTCTCGAGCGCGAAGCCGGGCGGGTCGATCTTCGCATGACAGGCGGCGCAGGAGGGGTCGGCGCGGTGCTTATCGAGCTGTTGGCGAATGGTGGTGGCGCCGCGCACGTCGGGATCGATCGCCGCGATGCCGGGCGGCGGGGGCTCGGGAGGGGTGCCCAGGATTTTATCCAGCACCCAGGCGCCGCGCTTGACGGGCGAGGTGGTGGTGCCGTTGGCGGTGATTTTTAAGATGCTCGCCTGGGTGAGGAATCCCCCGCGATGAAGCCCGGCGGGCAGTGCGACACGGCGGATGCCGGAGCCGTCGATTTCATCCAGCCCATACAGCGTCGCCAGCGGATGATTCACCATCGCAAAATCACTGCGGACGATCTGCGATAAACCGAGGTTTTGCCGAAGCATTTCCTGGAAGAAAGCCTGCGTTTCCAGCACCATCGAGTCGCGCAGATACGGGCTGAACTCCGGATAGAGTTTGCGGTCGGGGGAGGTCAGGTCGATGTCTTTCAGGTTCAGCCACTGGGATAAAAAGTGTTCGATGAACCGCTCGGAGCGGGGATCATCGAGCAGGCGATCGACCTGTTGATCGAGAATTTTCAGATCGTGCAGCCGACCCTGATCCGCGAGTTTCAGCAGAGCCTCATCCGGCATCGAATCCCAGAGAAAATACGAAAGGCGCGAGGCGAGGGCGTAGTCATTCAGCGGGCCGGGATCGATGCGCAGAAACAGGAAGTCGGGGGAGCACAGGATCGCTTTGTAAGCCGTGCGCATCGCCTCTTCAAAGGTTGAATGCTTGTCGAGCCGGGCCTGAACCAGAGGCAGGTAGCGATCTTCGTCGCCTTCCTGCAAAGGATGTCGGAATGCTCGCTGCATGAAGGAACGGAGCAACCGGCGGGCATCGCTTGAAGGCTCGGTTGACATGACTGTGTAAACCGCCGGTTCACCTTTTTTCGATACTGGTGGACGAGGTTGGGCACCTTGGCGGATTTGTTGAAAGCGATCGCGATGGGGAGGTTGCAGGCCGGATTTCGGGTCGAATCCCTTCAGCGGTAAATCTCCGAACAGACGGCGGTGGCTTTCGGCAGGCCATCCGTCGAGCAGCGGTCCTTCCAATTGAACCCAGTCCACCACGATGGCCGGGCCGGTGTATTCGGCGGTCCGCCCGCCCCGCTCGGAAACGCGAACGTGTTTGAGTGAGGCGGGATCGAAGGTGATGTACTCGCCGGGGTTCATCCAGGTTTCCAATTCGTGGACTTTGGATTCCATCGACGGCGCGTCGAAATAGCCAAGCATTCGCGGCCCGGCCTTGAACACGGCGGCCTCGGTAAGCGGGGAGGGCTTTATTTCGCCCTTGTCCCACACGAAACTCCACAGCGAAAAACGAATGCGGTATCTGCCGGGATAGATCGGGGCAATTTTGTCGAAGCGGGGCCGAAACGCCTCGTCTTCACTTCGGAACACCGCCGTCGCGCCGCCGTTGGAAAAAACGCCTTCCTTTTCCCATACGCCCAGCCCTTTTTTCAAGGGCTCGCGAACGATGGGGATGGCGGGATCGGGCTTCCGGTCTTTCAATAAAATGGCGTCGCCGTTGGTGAGGACGATTTTGAAATCGTACGCCTCGCAGGCATATGTTTTGAGATCGCACACTTCCGGCGGCTGTGGCCGGGTGGCGATGGCCATGTCCAGCGCCTTGCCGGCGGCTTCAAGATATTGCGCGAGTTGAACGTGCGAAATATCTAAAGCGCCCGCCGATTTATCGAACCCCTGCACACGGCCATCTTCGGGCAGCATGTCTTTCACATCGAGCCCCGGCAGGGCCAGCAGATCGCGGAGCGTGTTCTGATATTCATCGCGATTGAGCCGACGATACACGGCCCGCCCTTCGTTGCCGCGATGCTTCAATGCGGCGGAGGTGAGGCTTGCGGAAAGCGAGTTGAGCACCGACTGCTTTTCCCCCGCAGTGGGCTGCGGCTTCTTCTTCGGCGGCATCGAACCGTCACTGATGCGGTCGAACACTTTCACCCATCGGGCGAAAGGCTCCGCCTGCGAATAGTCCGTCGACAAAGCCGTAAGGTCCAACTCTCCCTTGCGGCTGTCGGCATCGTGACACTCGATGCAGTGCGTTTCAAAAAAAGAATTTTGATCTGCGGCGAACGTAGCAGCCGCGCTCATGCACAGGGCGTAAATCGTACAGCAGCAAATGAAAAGGAATCGAATGGGCAAGGAAAGACCTCGACTTCAAAAAATCAATTTCCTTCGCGATCCAAATGACGGTCTATGAATCTACATCGTTAAAAGAAAAATGCTTGGCCGCAAAGCCGCGAAGGGCGCAAAGGAAAACTCAAAGAATTCGTTCGAAATTTTTTCTTTGCATTTTTCTTTGCGTCTTTGCGCCCGCATTTAATTCTCTTGGGCCGCCGACGCGTCATCATTGAACGCGAAACAGCGTGCGTGTCGACTCACGCCATTTCCAAACCGCGCATGGTTCCCGTGCTGGACGCGAAGCGGTCGGACTCGATCCCCAGACGCTGCAACATGCTCACGAACAAATTGGGGAGCGGATAATTTTTCTTTTGATCGAACGCCAGGTGTCCCGCGTGCTTGAATCCGCCACCCGCCAGCAGCACGGGCAGGTTGTCGTTGCTGTGGGCGTTCGCGTTGCCCATGCAGGTGCCGTAGAGAACCATCGTGCGGTCAAGCAGGGTGTCGCCCTCCTCCTTCACACCCGCCAACCCATCCAGCAATTCATTCAGGACCGCGAACTGCGCCCCTTCGATGCGACTCAGTTCATCGAGCTTGTCGGTCTTGTTTCCATGATGCGTGAGCGAATGGGTTTCACTTTTCACACCGGTAATTTTTGGGACGATCGAGGCGGTGTTGATGAAGAGGGTAACGAGCCGGGTGGAATCCGTTTCCAGGGCCATGCGGACGAGATCGAACATCAGCCGGGTGCGGCCAACCAGTTCGGTCATGTCCGCGATGTCGGCGGGCTTCGTGTAAGCGACTTTCGGCTTCGGGCGGTATTCCCATTCCTCGGCGGTGACGAGTCGCTTTTCAAGCTCGCGCACGGAGGTGAAATACTGATCGAGCCGTTCACCGTCGCGATGTCCCAAACCCTTCTGCAATCCCCTGGCGCGCTCACCGACGGTGTCCAGGATACTGCGCCCCACCCGCAACTGCTCGGCCTGCGCTTCGATCTCCTGGGCACTGCCCTGAAGAAACATCTGACCGAAAATTTTCGCGGCGCTTTTTTCACCGGGGATCATCACGCCGTTGCGGGTGAAGGAAAGGCTTTGGTGATTTTCGCTACTGACCAACAGGGTGAGCGAGGGCAGGCGCGTCAACACGCCGATTTGCTCGGCTGCGAATTGATCGAGCGAAACCGAGTTCTTAAATCCACCCCGCCCGGGATGGGGCTGCGCGGTGAGAAACGCCGTCTCGGCCTGATGTCCGCCATCCACTTCCGGATGCGAGACACCGGAAAAAACCGTCATCTGATTGCGATGGCCTTTCAGTTTTTCAAGATAGGGAGAAGGTTGATAGTCGCGGCCGGTCTTCTCGGGATAAAAGTAATGGGGCAGGATGCCCATGCTGGTCTCAATCGCGACCATCCGGCGAGGGATGACGGCGGTTTTGCCGAGACCATCGCCGCGAGCCATCGAAGGAAGCATCGCCTCCAGCAGCGGCAGGGCCAACCCAACCCCTCCCGCCCGGAGGAAAGTTCGCCGGGATAGAAGATGACGGCTCATGCCATAAGGTACTAATTCAAAGGGTTCGTGTTGAAGAATCGCGGATGGATCAGCGCGCCTTCACCGGTTGGGTGACGGCCACCGGAACGCGTTCGATCAGGACCATCTCTTTTTTCGACGCATCGACACTGTAGACAAATCGATTCAGCAGACTTTGTCCTATGGCGCTGCGGGAGTTCGGGCTTTCGGGCAGCAGATAGGCCACGAAATTGGTTTCGAAGATGTCCCCGTTCAAAGTGATGCCGTCCTTGCCGCGCAGGGTGAGGACGCGCAGGTTGCCGAGATAGGTTTTGACATCATCCGGTTGCTTGTCGCCGCGCATGACGTCCCAGGCCTTCTGCATCTCGGGCGAGACTTGGAAATCCGGGGTTTGCGGCATGATCGTCACATCGTCCTCTGCACCGCGCATTTTTACATGCACCCAGAAATTGTCCTGATCGTCCTTCAGAGACAGGGTGGCCAGCACGTTCTTTTTCGGCGCGGTGCCGAGAGCGCGCAGGGTGATTTGCGGCACGCGGGGATCCACTTCCCACTGGAACTTTTTGGCGATCTCGTAACCGATCACCCCGGGAACATTTTTATTGAACTGGCCATCACGCATGATCCAGGCGGTGGTGGGGTAGCGCTTGCCGCCGAGAATGATTTCGACGGTGGCATCGCCGAGGAAAAGCGGTTTGCCTTCGCCGTCGACGATCAGCTTCAGATCTTCATTCGGGTGGATTTCCACGCGCGCTTTGTCGGCGAATCCGGCGCTGAGGATGGTCTGCCCACCGCAGCCCCAGGTGAAATTGGTTTTCGCGTCGCCGCAGGCAATGGGGACGGTGAAGACGCGGGTGTCACGGCCATGATCATTCTCGCGGCCCGACTCGACGCCCATCTTCAGAACGGTGTCGCCGACGGGTGCAGTCTCTTCTAAGATGGTCTTGCGGTGAACCGGTTCGACCGGCACGGGCGGCGGCACCTGCGCGGTGGCGCAGGCGGCTGCGAACAGAGTCGGAAAAAGTAAACATCGCATGGAATGAGTTTAACATGATCGATCTGATCGCCAAACCAAATTGCCCCGACTGGACCAAAGCCGCCGCGTATTTAAGCCGTGCGGATCCGGTGTTGGCGGGGGTCATTCGGCAGACGGGGCCGTGTACGCTCTCGCCGCGCAAGGATCATTTCGGGGCATTGTGCCAGTCGATTGTGGGCCAGCAGATATCGGTGGCCGCCGCGTTGACGGTATGGGGGCGCTTTCGCAAACTGTGTCCCGCAAGCCGACCGACGCCGCGCGCGGTGTCGAAACTTTCCGAAGAGACGTTGCGTTCAGCGGGTCTTTCACGGCAGAAGGCGACTTACATCCACAGTCTCGCGGCGGCATTCGGCGGCGGGGCTTTCCCGGCAAAGCGGTGGGCGGCCATGAGCGATGAAGAGGTGGTTCAGGCACTGATCCCGGTGAAGGGGATCGGGCGCTGGACGGCTGAAATGTTTCTGATTTTCGTTCTGAATCGAACGGATCTGCTGCCGGTGGATGACCTTGGGCTTTGCAATCGGGTGAAACATTTTTATCACCTCGATGAGTATCCGAATGCGAAGACGATGGTGAAGCTGGCGGAGAAATGGCGGCCATATCGGAGCATTGCAACGTGGTTTTTGTGGCGGTCGCCCGCGCCGAAGGCGGGGGTGGCCGGCGGGGTGGCATCCACTGTCACTGCGATCAAAAAAGTGTGAGTGAACCGCATGGGATGGATTTTGTAGCCCATGCCACGAATATCATCCGATCAGGGCGGGCCGCAGTAGGGACCGGGTTTTCTTCCCATCGCCTGCATGGTCGAGATGTGGGATGGGGCGGGATAGCGAATGAGATCGGGGCGGAAGGTCAGGCGATACAGCGTAAATCGCTCGTGCGTCAGCTTCGCTTTTTTGGCGTGGGCGGATGGTCGGCTCTTCACGGATTGCAAAACCACTTCCACATTTCCCATGAAATTCAGTCGGGGCTCATCCCATTCGCGGGTGACGATGTACACCTCCGGGGCGGTGATTGTTTCATCGCGAAGAAAGGTCAGGTTGTGCAACAGATGGGCGTCGGCGCGGAGATAAAATGCGGTGCGGAAAAAATCGAGCTCGCCGTGCAGGTCGGCGTTGATGAAGAGCGGTGCGGCGCGTGGGACGGTCGCCTCGACGCGGTGCAGGAAGATCGTGTCTTGCGTGGTCAAATCCGGAAGAAAAGTCTGGCCCCATGAGTAGGCCAGCGCCAGACCGATGATGGCGGTCCCCATGACCCACCGGGCGCTCCGGCGAAAGAGACCGGTATAGAAGGCGACGATGATGAGGCACCATGCCACGGCCAGGGAAGCGGTTACGAATAGGGGTCCGGGGATTTTGCCGTGCAGCAGCAGGATCGCGGCTGCGCCGGGCAGGCCGAAAACCAATGATCCGAATCGGGGCGTCCGCGACCAGAGCGGGCCGTTGAACATGGAGCGGGTGACATCGCGCAAACCGATGGCGCACAGTATGGCCCACGGTGCGAGACTGGGGACGAGATAGTGATGGTGTTTGCGATGGGGCAGCGACAACACGAGGATGGGTAAAACGGCCCAGCACCAGAGAAATCGCTCGGCTGTGGCCCGATGGCGAAACGCGCGGTCAAACGTCTTCCATAAACCAAGGAAGTGGGCCAGAGTCCACGGGGCGAGCGCGCCGAGCAATTGGATCGGGTAATACCAGATCGGTTGGTCGTATTCCGACGTGCCGGTGTAGTCGAATTTCCAGTTGTCGATCGCCTCGGTTTTATAACGGAGGTAGACGACTGCCGGCCAGGCGAGGGTCAGAGCGGCGAAGATCAGCCATCCCCATAGCCAGCAATATTTTCGGAGGCGCGACCAATCGGAAGGCCATAGGAGAAATGCGCCGACGGGGGCGATGACAACGGCCGCGCCGACCAGCGGGCCTTTGACGAAATTGGTCAGGCCCAGCAGGGCGAAGAAGGTCAGAATCGGCCAGGGGCGGGATCCGAAAAAGCTGCGATATTTGGCAGTCGATAAAGCCATAGGCGAGACGCCCATGCCACCGGGAAACTCCATTTTGACGAACAGCGCGATCGCCGCCGCGACGAGTGCGGCTAAGAAGATGTCATCCTCCGCGAGGCAGGAATAGGCGTAGAACTCGTAGCAGGTTGCCAGAACCAATCCGCTGCACAGGCCGACCCATCGATCGAAAAGCCGGCCCGCGATCCAAGCCGTGAGAAGCACCGTCACCAGACCTGCGAGCGCCGCCGGCAGTCGAACGACCCAGACGCTGTCGCAGTGTTGACCGAGAACTGCGGAGACGGCCACGGTGATCCAGTGGGGTAGCGGCGGGCGCTCCAGCCAAGGCCGGCCACCGCTTTGAGGGATGAGCCAATCGCCGTTGCGGAGCATCTCGCGGGAGACTTCGGGAAGCCGTGCTTCATGGAGAGAAAGGGGACGGCCACTGAACATCGAGTAGCCGAACAGCGCGAGGCAGAACAGCGAGAGCAGAATGAAGTCGCGTCGAGGCGGGGCCGACGTCAATGGAGTGTCGGATGACCGTTCGCAGTTGACTGAATGTACGCTTGCGGACAATGATTAGGCTCCTCTTCCGGATGATTCACCGCAAACGCACGAAGAAGATTTTAATGCGGCACGACGCGCGGCGCATTTTACTGATAGCGTGTTTAAGAACACGGTGGAGGCTGTCGTAGCATGGGCTACCAGCCCATGCTTTTGAATTTCAACACCGGACATCATGGGCTGGTAGCCCATGCTACGGCGAATGCTCACACCCCCTTCGTGAGAAATCCTCCATCGACAACGATGGTTTCGCCGGTGGTGTAGCTGGCGGAGGGGCTTAGGAGATAGATCGTCGCGCCGACCAGTTCGTCGGCGCTGCCGAACCTTCCGAGGGGAGTGTGCTGTTTCAACCATGCCCCGCGCGGCGTGCCTTCGATCAGCGGCCGATTCAAATCCGTCGGGAAAACGCCGGGCGCAACGCCATTGACGCGGATGCCCAGCGGGGCCCATTCGTTGGCCAGCCCGCGGGTCAATCCCATCACGCCGCTCTTGCTGCACGCATACGCAAGCACTTCGGTCAGCGAGATGAAACTGTTGAGCGACGCGATGTTCACGATCGCGCCGCGAAGCCCTTTTTCGTTCGCGGGCTGATCGCGCATCACCCGTGCGACGGCCTGGCAGACGATGAAGTTGCCGACCAGATTCACGCGCACCACCCGCTCGAAATCCGCCGGGTCCATGTCGATCGAGGCGATCCGCTTGATGACCCCGGCGGCGTTGACCATGCCGTCGATCCGGCCAAATTTTCTCGCGGTGTAATCGACCGCCGCCTGAACGCTCTTGACGTCGGAGACGTCGATCTGCACGCCGTCGCAATCCCCGCCCATCTCCTTTTTGATGGCGGCGACTTTATCGGGATTGGTCGACCCGGCGACCACCTTCGCCCCCGCCGCCGCACAACCCAGGGCGATCTCCCGGCCAATGCCGCTGGTGCCGCCCGTGACGAGAATGACTTTGTTGCTGATGTCGAAACCGGTGTAGGCCATTGGATTACCTTTTGAAAAAAGAGAGAACGGCGACCGAAAAGCAAAGGCCGATTGAGATTCGTCTTGTTTTGACGAACTTCAATCAAAATTGGCGGGGCATTGCCTCGCTCCATGCCGTACCGTCAAAATTTGAACGGCTTTCTGTCGTTCAAGCACTCGAAAATAAATGATATAGGGTTTCACCGGCAGCCTCACGCGAAAGAATGATGTGGAATGCAGCTGGCATCAACAGTGGGCCGCAAATTTCTTGCGCATCTCGGAAGCAAATTGTTTGAAGTCGAGGCCTTCACCTCTTTCGATTTGCTCGTCTGCCCGGTTGATTGCGTCAATCGTCTCATCGTCCAACTCGAAGCTTTCACTCTCACGCATCAACAATTCGACTGCCGCTTCCACCGCCGCCTCTGCGGATTCGAAGCGACCATTCTGCACCTGCGCATCAATGAATTTTTCGAGTTCGGGTTCTCGAAGAATGACTTGCATGAGTTTTATTGTATCAAACTACTCGGGTTTCCCAAACGGGTACTTTGATTGAGGTGGCATGGGTGTCTCGCCCATGCCACCAGTTTTTCAAATGACCCAGATCGCATTCGTTACTCATCCCATCTCATGCTCCATGTCGCCTCTCCATCACTTCCACTTCCCTCATCACCCGCTTCACCCTCGGCCCGATACGGCAGAAAATTTCGTAGGGAATCGTGTCGGCCCACCTGGCCAGGGCGTAGACGCTCACCGGCGAAAGGGGATTGTCATCGAGCACCGTGACCTGATCTCCCACGACCGCCTGACTGGTAGGGCCGAGGTCGATCGTGGTGCTGTCCATGCTGACGATCCCGACCACCGGCACCGGTTTGCCATCGATCAACATGCTGGCCTTGTTGGAAAAGCTGCGGAGGTAGCCATCGGCGTAGCCCACGGGAACCAGGCCGATTTTCGTGTCGCGCGGGGCTGTCCAGGTTTGGCCGTAACCGACCTTTGTCCCCTTTTTCACCTCGCGCACGCCGAGTAGCGGGGCGATCCACCGCATGATGGGGCGAAGCGGACGATCCATCGACGGGGTGAAGGTCGGGTCAATGCCGTAGAGGCTCAGGCCTGGCCGCACCATTTCAAAGTAAGACGGGGCATGGAAAAAAATTCCGGCGGAATTGGCGGCATGGCGAATGATTTTCCCTTTGCTGTTGCCGTTCAGCAGGGCGACGGGTCCATCGGTCGCCCGCGAGAATCGGTCGAGTTGATCCTGGGTGGTCGCGCTTTCCATCCGCTCGGCTTCTGAAAAATGGGTGCCGATCCCCACCAGTCGCAGGGCGGCGTGCGAGGTGATCGTGTGGAAGAGGCGATCGAAATCCCGGCCATCCACCCCGCTGCGGGTCATGCCGGTATCGACCATGATCTGCACCGAACAGCGACGGCCCATGGCGACCGCGATGCGCGCGATATCGTCCGCCGCCGAGGGATTGCAGAGCGTCAGCACCCAGTTGTTGCGGATGGCGGTTTCGATGGAAGCGCGCTGCCCACTGAGGTAGCTGTTTTCAACCGGGCGAAAGATGATCGTCTGTAAATCCGTGCCGGGCAGTTGCGCCGCTTCATCGATGGTCGCGACAGCCAGCGCATCGACCGCCGGGCCTTCCATCTGATCGGTGGAGAAGTTGTAGAGGGCGTCGATCACCCCTTCAATGCCGTGTCCGTAAGCATCGGCTTTCACCACGGCGCAGATGCGGGTTTCCAGCGGGAGAAAACTGCGCACGACGGCCACATTGTGGAGCAGCGCCTCGCGCGAGATAAGCAGGCGGGGTTCGCCGAGACATTCTTTCGCATCCATGCGAGGTCCGGGTTGGGATTCATCAAGACTGGGAATGGCAGGTCGGTTCCGTCCGCTGCCCGAATCAATATACCGGAAAGCGGCGGGGCGTAAACGGGTGGCATAACGTGGCATGGGCATCCTGCCCACGTTCGCGGTACAACGCGATGTCGATCGGTACTCCGGTCGCCTAAAACAAGAGCGCAGCGTTCTTCCGATGGTGGACATAAAAGGATCGCTGCGCTCTTGCCGGATTGACCGGGGTACCGGTCGACGCCGTCGAATACCACGGCCATGGGCAGGTTGCCCATGCCGCGAAAATGCAGTCGCCGTGGGCGTCTCGCAACGCATAAACCGTAAGCTTTCACTTTCAGTTCCAACTCCTGCGCGAAATCGTGTACAGTCCCACGGCGAAATTTCAAATGCTGACGAACGGAGCCATGTACATCGATCCGCACCAGTTATCGAACCAACGCCTTCGCCGCATTTGCGGTTGGATCATCGTCGGCACGGTGCTGCTTGGGGCGGTGGGGCGATTGAAACATTACGCGGCAAGGCCTTCCTACTGGAACGATGAGGCGGCGGCGGTCATCAATATCATTCAGCGGGATTGGCGGCATCTTTTGGATCGGTTGGACTACGCCCAGGCCGCACCGCCACTGTTCCTCTGGTCGGAACGGGCGATGTACCTTTGGCTCGGTCCCGGTGAATATGGGCTGCGATTCATTCCCATGCTGTGCGGGTTGGCGGTGCTTCCCCTTTATGCACGGTTGGCATGGCGTACGCTTTCGCCGCGAAGTGCCTGCTGGACGGTGGCGTGGTTCACCTTTTTTCAGAAGTTGCTCCATCGCGCCAACGACGTCAAGCAATATAGCGGCGATCTGCTGTTCTCGGTTCTGCTGCTGCTGACGGTGTTCGGACCGAAGGCAGAAACATCGGCCTCGCGACGAATGCTGATCCTGTCGCTCACCGCCACCATCGCGCTGTGGTTCAGCTTTCCGGTTCCCTTCCTTTTCGGGGCGCTCAGTTTGGTTCTGCTGCCCGGTTGCTTTCGGGCCGGCGCGCGGGGCAGGGTGATTTGGTTCCTGTGCAACACGATGGTCCTGCTCTCTTTTTTAGGGCTCAGCCGGGTTACTTTATCGCAGGGTGGGAATAGCTCTCTGCTCGAATTCTGGACCGCCTCCTTCCCGGATTTCCATCATCCCGCGCGCATTCCCCTCTGGTTCATGGGCGAGGTTTACGGCTTGTTCGGCTACCCGTTCGATGCCTTCGGTGCCATCACCACGTTGCTCGCCGTGCTGGGGATCGTTGCTCTCCTGCGGCAAAAGGCACCGTCATCGACCGGGAACTTTTCGAGAAATATACCCACCGTATTACTTCTGGCTTTGGGATTGGCGTTCGTAGCGGCGGCCTTGCATCGGTACCCTTTTCCCGGAAGACATCGCCTGGGACTTTACCTGATCCCCATCACCCTGCTGATTTTGGGTGCCGGCGCCGATGCGGAAAGTGTTGGGGCAACGATTGGTTTTCGGCGATGGTGGTATGTGCTGACCGTGCCGTTGCTGCTTCTGGAAGCGGGGCAGTTTATGAAGGACTTGTTCACCCTGCGGGAAGAATCGACGACGCGTCCGGTGGTGGAATACGTTCGGGCGCATCGCCGAACGGAGGAACCGATTTATCTGTGCGGGAATTCATTGGCGGTGGGGCCGGCATCCGGGCGGAGCGCGGAGTTCCTGTGCTATTGGCCGGACGTGCCGGGCAAAGTGGGGATCGGATTCACCGACCCGACCGAGATTCGCGAAGAGCGGTTTTGGGCGGTCTACTCGCTGAACCGCCCGGAGACAAAATCTCCAACCTACCCCGAGCAGCTTTTAAGACTGATGGGCAAAGACGCCCGCGTCATCGATTCCTGTCAACCCGGTGGTCAATCCGGTGCGATGCTGATTGAAAGGCGGGGCTTTAATAAGTGAGTAAAAAATAGTCCGCAGGAGTACCCATTGGTATCTACACAACTTTAAACGGCCCGCCGTCCGAAACATCCGGTGCTTCATCATTCCGATCGGGGCTGCCAGTACGCCGGCAAGCAGTATCAGGACAAGCTGATCGAGTTCAGTCTGGAGTGCAGCATGAGCGGTGTGGGCAACTGCTCTCTACAACGCGGTGGTCGAAAGTCTTTGGGCCCGCTTGAAAAACGAGTTGGTGTTCCAGCGCACCTTCGCGACGAAACAGGAGGCGATGGATGCGATCTTCGAGTAAATTGGGAAGGGTATCATCGGAAACGAAGGCATAGCTCACTCGGCTATGTCAGCCCCGAAGCGTTCGAGGCAAAGCAGAACTGACACCGGACCTGGGCGCGCCCGTTTTTCGTGGGGAAGATCAGTTTATGCGGAGCGCGACATGGACAAGGTGATCGCGATCATGCAGCAATTCGGTTGAACACCGCATTGCCATCAATGCATTGAGGCCTTTCGGAGCAATCCGAAAGGCCTTCTTCGTTGGCGGGCTGCGCCGATGGACTCTGCCGGCGCGGGAGGTATCTTCATTGCGGCAAGAGCTGGTTGTTCGGAGATGTCATGTGATGGACGCCGAAAGGAAATCTCGTTCTCCGTCGTACTCAGCGTTGTTGTTTCTCCTTTTCACCAAGCGGCTGCGTTGCCGCTACTTTCGAAGCTAGTTTATCTGAATTGTGTTTACCAGCCAGATCCTGCAACTCTTTGACATGTTGACTCAGCATCTCATCCAGCCTCACGTTTTCGCGCTTCATGGTGTCGTTCTCCTGTTGGAGCGTAGCCATGTCGGCAGCACCCAGTGAGAAGTTTTGTTCGCGCTCGATCCATCTTAGTAAGTCTCCTGGGATCGGAATCTTGCCTTTGACGACTTTGCCCGCGGCCTCCTTCCATTGTCTTAAGTCCGAATCGCGCGCCTCGATGTCTCTGGTGGCCACAGCAAGCAGCTTCTTCGCCCGGTGAAATTCAGAAGTGAGCGCACTGAAGTTTTGGCTCAATTCCTTGCTATCGATGCTGAGCTTGTTGAGGTCCGTATTGCGCCTTGCAATTTCGCCTCGAAGATTCTGGATGTACCCACCACAGGCAACGCTTGCCAAAATGATTGCCAAGACGATGGCGGCGCGCCCGACGAATGAACTTCGGCGGACGCTTGGAGTTGGCGATTCTGCGCTCCGCGGCTCCGTTCCATACGATTGAGGGCGGCCGCACGAAAATGCGGATGCCGATAGCGTTGTAGCTGCTGCCTCCGGCAGTGCTGAGACGCAACAAGACGCGACCGTCGCCGTGGCCGTATCAAAGATAACATTAAAGACTTGGTTCTCGAACTCTGATGGATGCCCTGCAAGCAAGGATGTCGGGACAGCTGCTGCCAAGGCCTCTGTGACATGGGCCAGCAGGCGCGCGTCTGGCTCGCGGACGCGTAATATAACCATTCCCCGATCGTCAGGTTCATCGCCCCATGCTTCGGCCTGCATCAATCCGGAAATCACGGCTGCCGTGACGGGCGATCCTGGGCTGAAAAGGCATGCGTAAATGCGCAGCGTGTGAGGTCGCCCTCGATCGTCCCGCCCTGCATCGAGGATCTTGAGAACAATTGAGCCACCATCCCAAGGCCAAAATCCGAAACAGAGACGGCCTGCTCCCGACGTCGCAGCTTTCCATTTGAACCCTGCAGCAATTCGATTGAGTAGCTGGGTGGCACCACTCAACGCCGGGTTACATATCAGCAGCCCGTAGGCCCTCGGGATTGGCCCGGGGTCACTAGGCTTACCAAACACGGCAACCGGAACGCTTAGACGTTCCCCCTCTCCTTCAGGTGCAGTTGATGAATCGTTCACTTGGCGTTCCATTTGTTTCCGGGAAAAACCCAGTCAGCTAATGCCTTGAAGTCCCCATCAGAATATCCCTCGACGGCGCATTCGTAAAACGGTTCGCCGCCCGCGAACTTACTGGCTTTCAAGACGTTGGTAAAATCATGTCTCCCTACAAGAATCCGTAAGGCAAGGGGATCCATAGACGTGTTGAATGCACAATCTTCACAGGGCCAAATATAATAGTACTCAATGAGAGTGACCTTTATGGCCTCACCGGGAGACCAACTGAATGAGAAGCTTTTGTTGAGCCAGGTAGAACTCGTGGATTTGGTTTCGGATTCAATTTCTACAGGTGCGTGGGACTCGGCCCCTTCAAAGCGAAGTCGCTGATAGGTGGAATCGTTGAAAATGCCGCATTTCTTGACGAAAACTGTGAACGTCCGTTGCTGTGCGAGCCGTCTTGCAGCCTGAACTGCCGTGCCGATTTGGTCGCGTGCAGGATCGTTGTTGTACTTTATCAGGTACCGGTCCATGGCATCCGCTTTTCGGGCCAGACCCCCGTACTCCTCCAGCTTGATATTCCGAATGGCAACCCGCAGCTTTTCCTTTTGTCTTTCGCCATAACGTTCTCGCAGATCTCGTGCCTCGTCAGCATCAGGCCCTGCCGGGTAATCCTTGAGCAACTTAGCCGCAAGCCCCTCAACATCATCGCTATCGTGCGTGACAGCGTCGCGAAGATTGCCGATGAGGATCGTCCGGCGCTTCTGATCGAGACGACCAACATGCTCTCTGATTTCCGAAGCGAGGCTGGTGTGCCTGAGTCGCAAAAGGGCCTTGCTCTGTGCCGCTAAGTCGTCAAGTTGTTTCATGCTCGGCTCTCCATCGATACCCGCCCAAAACTCTGAGACCGTCGCATTCACACGTGCGTCGATTGCACGGTCGAAGGATGGGGGTGCCCAGAACCCCCAGGAGTCGATGTTCGCGACCTGTTCTAACGTGGTGTGATGGTCGGACACTCTTGCGCCCAACCATGCGTATAAGCCCCACCACGCGAACAGCAAAAGACCGATGACGCTAACCATCGCTACCAAGCGTCGAAGTCGCTTCTCGCGCTTCGGAGCAGCCTTCACTCGAAACAGCCACTCAAAGATCTTTTCGTAACCGTGAGGCTCGACGGGATTCGCCGGAACGACGGCCTCACGACCGTCTTCATCCCGCGCCGGCACGACACTGCCAACAGCACTGACCGCAAAGCAAGCGACACGAGGCGACCAGGCCCGGAGCTTTGCGAGAAATTGACTGGCCCGCTGTTCGACAAGCGAAATTGGATCGCGGTGCAACGACAGGTCTGCTCTGTAACGGTCACTCTTTGTCAAGACCAATGCGACTTTGGGTCGAGGGGATTGTTCAGCCCCTTGGAGCCGCTGTCGGTACGCTTCCATGACGCCCGCGAGTAAGGCATCGAGACGTTCGACACGAAGCGCATTGTCCTCAACGGAAAGCTCGGTTGCTGGCAGCAGATCAACGCCGATATCAAGAACAAGAAGCAGTGCCTTTGCCGTGACGATCTGTTCAACAACCCGCTGAAGATCGGCATAATCCAATGATGCCATGGCCTTGCGGAATTGCTCGCCGGCGTAGTCAGTGAGCATGAACTCCACCAAGCGGCCCTGCCATGCAACGTCGAAGCGGAGAATCGACGTTTGCAAAGTGCCCTGGGGCCACTTCTGTTGGCGGAGGGTACGAGTGAGATCGGCAAGAGACTGCTGTGAAAGCTTATCCTTACCGCGAACGTGAAAAGACCCTCCGTGATCTGCGGAAGACAGAATTCCGAGCCCACCGACAAAGCATGTCTTGCCGGCTGCCTCCGAGCCCAGGACGCATATTCGAAAATCATTCTGTTCAGCCATGGAAGACCCCAATGTCGTTTCACGAGCAATGTTCCAGTCATCTAAATTCATGCAGCCATGCGTACAGAGGTCTGTCGAGTGGCACGCCAAGCACTCCTGATTAAAATGAATGCGAGAATGGCGGTGACACCCCAGAAGGCAAGTCTCGCCTTAACTTGATCCTCTGAGGAGAGACCGAGCGTGCCACGCGCTACGCCAGCGAGAAGTTCTGCAGAGCTCTTGACCGTCTGATGGATGGCGTTACCGAGTTCTTCTCCCACCTTCCCAGCCAATGCGGGGAGGTTGGGGATCGTTCGCTCGTGCAGCGTGGTGAGTAACCCAACCGCCAGCGCTCCCCGATAGACCCACCGCCGCGTTGCCGGAGGTAATGCAGACCAGGCTCGCTCCAGCTGATGCACTCCATTCCAAATCTTTTCCGCCGGAACCAGCAGAATTCGGACACCCCCGACGATGACTGTTTTGCCAAGTTCCGCCGTGCGCCCCGCGCCGCGAGCCAGTTTCTGGAGTGCAGTCAATCCCTCTTCCACCCTTGCGGCAGCACGCGCGCCTTCCGCCGCGCGAAGCGCGTTTGCTCTCGCCGCTTTGCGCACGGCCGACTTCGCCTCCGTTTTGGCCGCAGTCTTAATGCTCTCAACTGCCGCTTCTTCCTCGGCGGAAGCACCGAAGGACATCACGAGAAGCACGCCATCGGCGACATCGACCGCGGCCCAACCTAGCTCTTTCCATTCCAGCGGTCGCCCCTGAAGCTTTTTCTTGGCGACCACCGCGGGTCCTCCAACAATTGGTATTGCTGCTAGCCACGCGTTGTCATCATTCTTGGGCGTCCCATCAGCATTAAAGTATTCATCCAGCCATCGCTTGTCCTCAGCCAGCTTGTCAAATGCTTGATCACCTGAGCGCACCAGGAACGGCACAACACGAAATCCGATTGCTTGGTTACTCAACGCGCTGTGAACGCGAGGGTCGTCGGCATATCGCCCAAGGATGTACCAACCGAGTTCACCGAATCGTGCAAGGCATTCGGTCGCCTGCGTGATTTCCTGCTCGTATGAGCTGTAGAGGAACTCAGTCACGCCATCAGCCCCAAACTGCTCCATCAACTGTTCAACGTGCTGTGGCGCATCGCGATTCAGGCGCAACACCAGCGGATGCTTTCGCGCCTGCGTCCAAACTTTCGGCTTGTTGTCATGAACATAGGCAAGAAACGCAGCCAAGTCTAAGTCAGATCGCGCGGTGGCCGTCGGCGATGGAATAAGGCGAGACGCACGGCGGTCGATTCTTTGAAGGTATTCAGGTGTAAAGCTCTCGAAATCAGGATTGACAAAAACAACATCGAGTACCTCTCCCAACGGCAGGTTAAATCCCTTTGTGCACAGGTCAATTACCTTCCCATGCTTCAGGAAAAGACTGAACGCCGGTGCGCCGAGTTGCAACTCATCAACTGCTTGTCGAGGAAGCGGATCAAAGTCGCGAGCGGCTCGGACCGCATCTACCAGTACTTCCTCTGTAGTATGTCTGCCCGATTGTGACGGATCTTTGGAAGCAGATAATATATTTGCTACCTCTGGAAGTACTTTGCCCAGCCAATCCTGATTCTTTGTGTAAAAGCTCCAGAGTTCGGGTTCGCTGGCGAGTGCGGGCCAGACGAGCAGCGCCACTGGATCGCGAATCACGCTTCGCCACACCTGCGGTTGTTCGTAGGCTTTCTCTAACTGCTCGAGATAAAAGTTCAAAGCAGTCCCACTCTGGTCACTGGCCAAAAGTTGGCAGGTCGCCGCATGGGCGCTTAGGAAATCCTCCAAATCGTTTCCCGAACCGATGAGATCAGCCTTATCGGCCAACTCGGATAAGCGGGTGTTGTAATTGGCCATCCCTGAATGAGCGGTGGCCGCGGCGTGGCGAAGTGCTGAGTCATGGCTGTCACCCTGTGCCTCTGAGGCTCGCAGTGCCACGGCCAAGGCGCGCACGCCACGTTCTTCCTTTAGCCGCTCCAATTCTCGTGCGGCGGTCGGATCAAGCGTCCTCAAACGTGCGATACTTTCCTTGACATACTGCTCGGGGGAGCGCCCCGCGAGGCGCGAGTACAGTGCTGTGCCGTAAAGCACCCAATAAGTCAGCACGAATGCGGCGGCGAGCGGAAGTGCGAAGCGCATCCACCGAAACATCCCGGAGCCCAGTACCCGATTCTTCATTGCACGACACCTTAGCGTAAAGAGCATGGAACGTCACGTCCGTTGAGCCCGCTGTGTGCCTCGGTAGTGTAACCGATACCGCGGGGATTGATTGCACTGCTGACGACGTTGTGACAGTGGTTTCCCAATCAAATCGATGAGGAGTGGTCCAGACCGTATGCGTTGCTTAACGGCAGAGCATGCGTAGCTAGCGTAGGAAACGGAGGTGAGTGGCGGGAGGGATTTTCACCCTCCCGCTCTCCCAAAACCGGACGTGAGCCTCTCGACTCATCCGGCTCCAATCATCCCGCGGCCTTACGGCCAACGGTTTATTCTCAGCCATAAGGCGCAAGAGAAGGTGCCAGGCACGAATGGCACTTCCCGAATCTGTAAATGACGACAGGCCATGGGGATAGACAGGAAGGCCGCGTTTGCGATGATGAGGGTGTTTCAACCGCATCAGGCAAGGAGGCCTATATGGATTCT
>JANXVV010000583.1 GCA_025351525.1 Humisphaera sp.
CTACCAGCCCATGATTTCTTGTATTTTAAATTTCAAAACATGGGCTGGTAGCCCATGCTACGAAAGTCTAAAACTCCCCCACCGCTTCCTTCGACAGCGCCAAATACTCACGCAACTGATCTGTCGACATGCTGGTCAACCATTCATCACCGCTGCCGATGATTTTGTCGGCCAGCGCCAATTTTTCCGTCAGCAGTCGATCGATCCGCTCTTCCATGGTTCCGATACACACAAATTTATGCACCTGCACGCGCCGGGTCTGCCCGACGCGGTGGGCCCGGTCGGTGGCCTGCGACTCCACCGCCGGGTTCCACCAGCGGTCGTAGTGGAACACGTGATTGGCGGCGGTGAGATTCAGGCCCAGCCCGCCGGCGCGAAGCGACAGGATGAAGACCTTGATCCCGTTGGCGGGATCCTGGAATTTCTCGATCATTTCATCGCGACCCTTGGCGGGCGTGCCGCCGTGCAGGAACTGGGTCTTGACGTTCAACCGCTTGGCGATGGTCCGCTCCAGCAGATGGCCCATCTCGCGAAACTGCGTGAAAACCAGGGCGGCATCGCCTTCGTCGAGCAATTCCTCCAGCATCTCGACCAGCCGTTCGCATTTGCCGCTGCGGCCATCGATCGGGCCATCGTCCTTCAGCACCAGGGACGGGTGATCGCAGATTTGCTTGAGCCGTGTCAGGACGGACAGAATCAACCCGCGCCGGCGGATACCGGTGGCGGCGTCGATCTGATTGAGCGATTGGCCGACCACCCGCTCGTATTGCGCGGCTTGTTCGGGGGTGAGATTGCAGAAGATCTTCGCCTCCATCTTTTCCGGCAGGTCACCGGCGATGTCGGGATCGGTTTTCAGTCGCCGCAGGATGAACGGGCGGATCAGTTTGCGAAGATGCTCACCGCGATCGCGATCGCCGAGTTTTTCGATGGGGACGGAGAATTTTTCGCGGAAGTCGCCGGCCGTGCCGAGCAGGCCGGGGTTGAGAATCTCCATGATCGACCAGAGTTCGGACAAGTGATTTTCGATCGGCGTGCCGGTCATCGCCACCCGCCGACCGGCCGTCAGCGCGCGGATGGCGATGGTGCTGGCGGCGGAGGGATTCTTGATCTTCTGCGCCTCGTCCAGCGCCAACCGATGCCACGACACCCGCTGCAAATCCTCCCGATCGCGATGGGCCAGTGCATAGCTGGTGATGACCACATCCGCCGCCGCCGCCTCGCGCGCAAACTCGTCACCCGACAACCGCTCGGGCCCATGATGCACCAGCACCTTCAACGGCTTGGCAAACCGCTGAATCTCGCGCACCCAGTTGCCCACGACGGATGTCGGCGCAAACAAAAGCGTGGGGCCGGGACGGAGAGGAGATGGAGAAAAGGACTGAGGACTGGGGACTGGGGACTGATTGGTAGAAAGGCCTGCATTTTCACTCAGTCCTCCCTCTTCGGGCATTTGCCGTTCGTGCAGCATCAGGGCGATGAGTTGGATCGTTTTACCGAGACCCATGTCGTCGGCAAGGCACGCGCCGATGCCGAGGCGGTCGAGAAAGGACATCCAATGCAGGCCGCGAAGCTGATAGGGCCGCATGGTGCCTTCAAAGGCTTTGGGCTGAAGGTGCGCTTCGATTTTTGCGCCGGGCATCTGCTCGAGAAGTTCCTCGATCCACGAGGTGCCGCCGAGCCCGAGCACCGGCAGGCCGGTCTCGCTGCGGGAAGCGCCATACGCCGTGCGCAATGCCTCGGCCAGGGTGAGTGATTTGTCCTTCTGCTTTTCCAGAAACGCCGCCGCCTGCCGGGCGGCTTCCAGGTCGATCTGCACCCACTGCCCGCGCAATTTCACCAGCGGCACATTGCGGGCGGCCAACGTCTGAAATTCCTGCGGGGTCAATCGCAAATTTCCCACGGCGATCTGCCAGTCGAACTGCAGGAGCGTGTCCAAACCGAAATGACCGGAGGGCAACTCCATCGATTGCGGTCCGCGACTGGCCGCCCCGCCCGCGCGAACCATCGCCGCCTCATCGTCGGACCAGTCCATCGGGACATCATTCATGGGCCGCACTTGCAAACGCAGACCCAGTTCGCGTTCCGGCCTCTCGGCCCACGAGGGCAGCATCACGCCGAAACCCTGGTCGCGCAGTTGGTTGGCCCACTGCCGGATGAAGGCATAGGCGTCGGCGGTTTGCAGTTCCAGCGCAACCGGCGCCTGCTGTTGAAGCAACGGGAGCAGCGCGGGGAAAATCTGCGTGGCGCGGGAAAGTTCGCCGAGCAGCCGGGCCTGGCGATTTTTCAGACCGCGCCCCAGCAGGACGGATTCACCGCCATCGCCCCATAACTCGGTGGCGTCGACGATTTCGCCATCCCCGTTTTCCGATTCGAGCAATAATTCCAGTCGCCAGATTCCGGGAGGGGCGGCGAGATCTTCGGCGATTCCGGTGAGGATCTCTTCCGGCGAGTCCTCGGCAGAGTCAGCGGTCGATCCCTCCGGCACTTCATCGGCAATTTGCGTTTCAACCCCCGTATCGCTTTCGGGGGAATCGTCGACGGGTTCTTCCAGTCGGAAGATCAACTTCATCGCGGCGGCGGCGGCGGCGGGCTCGATCTGACCGACCCAGCCCTGCACGGTATGCGCCAGCCGCGCGTTGGCATCGTCGGCCCCGCTCACGCGCGGGTGATCGCCTAGCAGCGCCGCCAGCCAACGCGTTTCCGGCGGACGGGTATCCGGCGAAGCGGCGAGGTCGGCAATTCGCTCGGCGGGCTGGCGGAAAAAAGAATCCTCCGCCACGCTGCGCCGAACCAATGCATCCCCGGTGGCCGCGAGAAAATTTTCCACCAGCCGGGCCGCGTCCGGCGATTCCCCCGCCATCGCCGTCACCCGCGCCCGGCAGGAATACGGCATCGACGCGGCGAAGTGCTCCAACCAATCCAACTCCTCCCGATCCTGCACCACCGGTCGCCAGCGGGCGATATACGCTTCCTCCACTTCATCCATGTGCGGAACGATCTGACGGCGGGCCAGAAGGTCGATCACAAATTTTGCCAGGATCGCCCAATACCGAATCGAATCGCCGCAACCGGCGGGCAAATCGGCGGGAAGGGACGCCAACAGATCCATGGCTTGCGCCGGTGTGAAAGAGAGACAGGGGATTTGCACGACGCGCAATTCACCGACGATCACCGCCGTCGTGTGGCCTTCGGATACGGGTGCGGGAGTCGAACCAAACAACGGCCCATGCTCGTCGCAGGGCAGCCAGAGTTTTTCCTGCGTCTCGACGGCCACCGAAGCCAAAAGGGCATCGGCGACCAGCTCCCCCACCGCATCGCGCAGCTCCGCCGTCCCCGCCATAAGCTGGGGGTGGGGGTGATTTGGAAGCTCTCCCCAAAGGTAGAGCAATTCATCGTGCCAGTGAGCGTGGAGTGTGATGGCCATTCAATCCCGAGAAGCGTTACAGGGTTTCGGCCCGGCATACCGACTCCGCCAGGCGAATCGGACAGGATAGCGGGTGGAATGGATTTTAGTAAGGGAGGGGACTTCGTTTTGTCAAGCCAGAGTAGAAATGTCCGGTATTTCTCCAAAGTTAAAATGTCCGGTTTCTCAGCGCCATGGATATGGGTCTTCGCTGGACGCCAGGCTTCTTTGCCACTACCACAACTTCCGCCGCCGGAAGGACAGGGCTCCGCAGGAGTGCGAAGAGAGCGTTCGGCGGGCCGATGGACGGCCGTGCCTCTTGATCCACAGCCTAAGCACCTCCATGTACGCCTCGGTCGTCTCGGACTACACAGACCGGCAGACGATCCGGTCCGTCGCATCGTCGATCAATCCCACCAGCATCAGCATCGGCCCACGCCCCTCCAGCCAACGCTGGACGCGCCTCACCTGCCGCTCCGAACGACACAGCAACCGCGCCGCCTCGGCCTGCGTCCGCTTGCCCGATAACACCATCGACATCACCTTCAATACATCCCGCTCTCGCTGACTCATCTCAATTCGATCTTTCTCCATCCATCTTTTTCGACAACAACCGGACACTTCTACTTGGAGAAGACCGGACATTACAACTTTGGTACGACAAGATGATTTTCCTCACTTGTATCCGCGGCTCGCAGCGGCTAAACTTTCAGATTCGGCGAGCGCGTAGCTCAGTTGGTAGAGCAACGGACTTTTAATCCGTAGGTCGTGGGTTCGAGACCCACCGCGCTCATTTCATTTCGCCGTCAAAGGAGCCATCCGATGCGTTTTCGATTATTGCAGTCCATGTGGGTCATTCCCCTTTTCAGCCTCGCCTGCCAATCCACCCCTCGCCCCACCGAAAAAACTTTGCCTCCTAAACCCGCTGATGAATTCATCAGCCTCTTCGACGGCAAATCCCTCGACGGCTGGAAGATCGGCAAAAACGCCGCAAGCTGGACCGTCGCCAACGGCGAAATGATCGTCCACGGCCCCGGCCCGGCCCATCTGTTTTACGACGGCCCGATTCACCATCACGACTGGAAAAACTTTCATCTGCAGGCCGAGCTGATGACCTATCCGCACGCCAACAGCGGCATCTATTTCCACACGGCGTTTCAGGAGGAAGGTTGGCCGAAACAGGGCTTCGAGGCGCAGGTGAATCAGACCCATAGTGACCGCAAAAAAACCGGTGGGATCTACAACATTCAGGACGTGATGGACCAACCGCCCGCCGAGGACAACAAGTGGTTTGTCTACGACATCATCGTTCAGAACAAGCACGTCATCTTGAAAATCGACGGCAAAGTGACCGCCGACTGGACCGAACCGACCCCCGCCACCCCACCGAAGGGAATGGAAGGCCGCTTCATTCAGCACGGCACGGTCGCGCTGCAAGGGCACGATCCGTTGAGCGAAGTGCATTATAAGAGCGTGAAGATCATGGCGCTGCCGGATTGAAATAGCCTCTGCTCTAAATATCGAAATACATACAAAACTCATACGGATGTGGCCGGGTGCGGATGGCATCGACTTCGTTGTCCCGCTTGTACTTGATCCAGTAATGAATCACATCCGCCGTGAAGACATCGCCTTTGAGAAGGAACTCGTGATCGTTTTCAAGTGCGTTTAACGCTTCTTCCAGCGAGCCGGGGGCGGCGTTGATTTTCGACATCTCATCGAGCGACAGCTTATAAATATCCTTGTCCAGCGGATCGCCGGGATGGATTTTATTTTCGATGCCATCGATGGCGGCCATCGTGATGGCGCTGAAGGCCAGGTAGGGATTGCACGAGGAATCGGGGGAGCGGAATTCGATGCGCTTGGTTTTGGCGTTCTCGCTGTACATCGGGATGCGGATCGCCGCCGACCGATTGCGGCTGCTGTAGACGAGATTGACCGGGGCCTCATAGCCGGGGACGAGCCGTTTGTAGGAGTTGGTGGTGGGATTGCATAAGGCGCAGAGAGCGCTGGCATGTTTGAGAATACCGCCGATTGCGAAAAGACCCATCTCGCTGAGGCCCGCATACTTGTTGCCGGCGAAGAGGGGTTTGTCCCCCTGCCATAAGGAAAAATGCACGTGCATGCCGGAACCGTTGTCCTGAAACAACGGCTTGGGCATGAAGGTGACGACCTTGCCGTGTCGATGGGCAACGTTTTTGCAGACGTATTTGTACGTCATCACGTTGTCGGCCATCGTGACCAGATCCTGAAAGCGCATGTCGATCTCACACTGCCCGCCGGTGGCAACCTCGTGATGATGCGCTTCGACCGGGATGCCCATTTCGATGAGCGTGGCGACCATCTCCGAGCGGATGTTCTGCATCGTGTCCATCGGCGGCGTGGGAAAGTAACCTTCTTTAAGCCGAATCTTGTAACCGAGGTTGTTGGCATCCTCCTCGCCGCGTCCCCAGATGCCCTCTCGGCTGCCCACATAATGCTTGCTGAAGTTGATCCCCTGATCGTAAAAAACCGAATCGAAAATAAAGAATTCCAGCTCCGGCCCGAAATAGGCGGTGTCGGCGATGCCCGACTTCTTCATGTACTTCTCGGCCTTGCGGGCGATCGAGCGCGGGTCGCGCGAGTATTCTTTTTTGGTGATCGGATCGCGCACATCGCAGATCATCGAGAGGGTGGTGTGGGTCATGAACGGATCGATTTTGCCCGTGCTGGCGACGGGGAGCAGGAGCATGTCCGATTCGTTGATGGCCTGCCAGCCGCGGATGGAAGAGCCGTCAAACCCGAAGCCGTGCTCGAAGCTGTCGAGCGTGAGTTCGCTGATCGGCAGGGTGGTGTGCTGCCAAAGGCCGGGGAAATCCATGAATCGCAGGTCGATGAATTGAACCTGCTTTTCTTCGCAGAGCTTCAGCACGTCTTGAGGGGTCATCGGGTGTCTCTCCTGGGCGGTTGGCGGTTGCTGTCCGGCATGATATCGCACGGAGGGGACGCGGTAAACGGAAATGACGGCGGATTGTTGTATCACTCCCTCTCGACACCTGCCCGCGTCGCGACTACCTTCCGCTCATGTCTTCGTCCGAGCCACTGATTCCGCAGGCCAAGTCGTTTCTCGTGCAGAAATTCGCGAAGATTCCGCTCGGGTCGATCCACGTCATCGGCTACAGCGTCGCCGGCGAAGAGACGGTGATTCAAGTGCCGGAACTGGATGTTTGCTTCGATATCGGCCGAGCCCCTTATTTCGCCTTAACGAGCAACATCCTGTGCATCAGTCACGGGCATATGGACCACATCGCGGGCATCTCCTACTACCTGTCGCAACGCCATTTCCAAGGGATGAAACCCGGCACAATTTTGGTTCCGGCGGAGATCGCGAAGTTTGTCGATGAAGTGCTGCGCGGATGGCGGAATATCGAACGGCAAAAGACGCCGTACACGCTGGTGCCGATGGAACCGGGGCAGGTGTACGAGGTCCGCCGTGATTTTGTGATCCGGGCGATGGAGACGCACCACGCCGGGGCGAGCCTGGGGTATGCGCTCGTCAGCGTGCGCGAAAAACTAAAGGCCGAATACCACGGCATCCTCGGGCCTGAACTGGCGGCGATGAAAAAGCGGGGAATCGAGATTCAATACAAGATCGAAGTGCCGTTGGTGACGTATCTCGGCGACACTTCGTTCGGCCCGGTTTTTCAAAACCCGGATGTGATCAACGCCGAAGTGCTGCTGACCGAATGCACTTTCTATGAGAAGGACCATAAGCAGCGGGCCAAGGTGGGCCGCCATCTGCACGTCGATCAGTTCGCGGAGATTCTGCCGACGCTGAAGAATCAACACATCGTCGTGCTGCACGTTTCCCGAAGGACGGGGATTCGCAAAGCGCGTCACTTTCTGCGCAAGCGCGTGGGCGATGAGCTGATGAAGAAGGTGCAGTTTCTGATGGATTTCGACGGCAGCGTGGAGGGTGGGGATATCGAAGAAGCCGGGCCACCGCAGGGAGACAATGCGGATTAGCCCGGATTATTCACCACGAAAGCACGAAGAACACGAGGAAACGCTTCGATAACAGGTGATTAAAGCTAATCCAAAGGCGGTTCAAGCCGGCACAGGTTGCGCGGATCACAAAGAATAACGCTTGATTTTCTTCGTGTTCTTCGTGCTTTCGCGGTGAGTTTGAATTATCCGGGTTAGTAGCCGCGGGCGATCGCCGCGCCTCCGATCGATACCCTCATTTGGGACACCCCATGAAAGCCCTCTCCAAACTTCATCCCGATCGCGGACTCTGGCTGACCGATGTTCCTCTGCCGGTCTGCGGCATCAATGACGTGCTCGTCAAGGTGCTTCGCACCGGCATCTGCGGCACGGATGTGCATATTTACAACTGGGAGGCCTGGGCGCAGAAGACCATCCCCGTGCCGATGGTGGTGGGCCATGAATTTGTCGGGCGCATCGAGGCGGTCGGCTCCAACGTGCATGATTTCCGGCCCGGCGACATCGTCAGCGGCGAGGGGCATGTCGTCTGCGGGCACTGCCGTAATTGTCTGGCCGGACGGCGGCATCTGTGCAAGGACACGAAGGGGATCGGTGTGAATCGGGCGGGTGCGTTCGCGGAATATATCGCCCTGCCGCAGACCAATGTCTGGGTGCACGATTCAGCGGAGGGATCGCACGCCCCGGCCATCAGCCGCGATGTGCAGTCGATCTTCGATCCCTTCGGCAACGCCGTCCACACCGCCCTCAGCTTCGACGTGCTGGGGGAGGATGTGCTGATCACCGGTGCGGGCCCCATCGGTGTGATGGCGGCGGCGGTGGTTCGACACGCGGGGGCGCGCTATGTCGTCGTCACCGATGTGAATCCGTATCGGCTGGACCTCGCGAAAAAGATGGGGGCGACGGTCGCACTCGATGTCCGCACGGAGACACTCGCCGATTGCCAGAAGAAGCTCGGCATGAAGGAGGGATTTGACATCGGCCTCGAAATGAGCGGCAACCCCGCCGCGTTCCGCGACCTGCTCGCCAACATGTGCCACGGGGGCCGGATCGCCATGCTGGGCATCCCGGAAAAGGAGATCGCCATCGACTGGAACCTGGTCATTTTCAACATGCTCACGATCAAGGGAATCTACGGCCGGGAGATGTACGAGACCTGGTACAAGATGACCGTCATGCTGCAGAGCGGCCTGGATCTTTCCCCGGTCATCACGCACCGGTATCACTACCGCGAGTTTCAGAAGGGGTTTGATGCGATGCTGTCGGGGCAGTCGGGGAAGGTGATTTTGACGTGGGCGGAAGGATGATTGGACGCTGAAAGACAGTGGAGTAAAATACCGCCATGGCGTTTCCCGATCCAAACAAGCTTTACACCCCTGCTGAATATCTGGCGATGGAAGCGGTTGCTGAAGAAAAAAGCAACTACTGCGACGGCCATATCTTTCAAACGATGACCGCCCCACGCAACGAAGCCGCAGATCGGGGAGCAAAGGCCTCGCAGTATCGCACCGTTGAATCAGTGCAGATTCAGGTGATTGTGGCGCAGCACCTGCCGGAGGTGGAGGTTTTTCTGAGAATGCCGGATGAATGCTGGTCCGTCAGGTTTCTGTCGGGATTGGACGAAACCATCGAGTTGCCGCTCATCGACGTGAAATTGTCGCTCGCGGAAATCTATCAGCGGGTTCGATTTCGCGTGGAGCCCTATATCTACGCGTAAGCCACAATTCACCCACGAACATAAAATGTACACGCTGAAAGATCACCTTGCGGCACAACTCCGACAGATCACGGAATCCGGACTTTTGAAGCGCGAGCGCATCATCACCTCCCCGCAGAACGCCCGCATCACCGTGACCGGCGGCAAGTCGGTGCTGAACTTCTGCGCCAACAATTATCTGGGTCTCGCCGATCACCCGCGCGTGATCGCCGCCGCCAAGGCCGCGCTCGATAGCCGGGGTTATGGCATGGCCTCGGTCCGCTTCATCTGCGGCACGCAGGATCTCCACAAACAGCTCGAGCAATCCCTCAGCCGATTCCTCGGCACCGACGACACGATCCTCTATTCCTCCTGCTTCGACGCCAACGGCGGGCTCTTTGAAACGCTCCTCGGCCCGGAAGACGCGATCATCAGCGATGAACTGAATCACGCCAGCATCATCGACGGCATCCGCCTCTGCAAAGCCCAGCGCCATCGATACCGCAACAACGACATGGCCGATCTGGAAGCGCAATTGCGGGCGGCGGCGGGCGCGCGGCATCGGCTCATCGCCACCGACGGGGTGTTCTCGATGGATGGCACGATGGCGAATCTCCCGGCGATCTGTGAACTGGCGGATCGCTATCGGGCGATGGTGATGGTGGATGATTCGCACGCCGTCGGTTTCATGGGGACTCACGGGCGCGGCACGCCGGAACATCACGGCGTGATGGATCGGATCGACATCCTCACCGGCACACTCGGCAAAGCATTGGGCGGCGCGAGCGGCGGCTACACCAGCGGCCGGCGGGAAATCATCGACCTGCTCCGCCAGCGCTCACGGCCCTATCTCTTCTCCAACACCCTGCCCCCCTGCATCGTCGCCGGGGCTCTGGAAGCGATTCAACTGGTCGGCAACTCCGCCGCCCTGCGCGACACGCTGCGATCCAACACCACTTTCTTCCGAGCCGAAATGTCCCGGCGCGGCTTCGACATTCCCCCCGGCGAACACCCCATCGCCCCGATCCTGCTGCACGATGCCGTCAAAGCCTCGCGCATGGCCGACAAAATGCTCGAACTCGGCGTCTACGTCATCGCGTTTTCGCATCCGGTCGTGCCGATGGGCCAGGCGCGCATCCGCACGCAAATCTCGGCGGCCCATTCGCGCGGGGATATTCAGTTTGCGATAGAGGCGTTCGAGCAGGCACGACGCCTACAATGAACAGGCGAACCATGGACGGATGACTTCCATGCATCTTTTCAAACGATCACAAACCGCTCCCGCGTGCGACGACTCTGAATCCAATCTTCAATCCATCGGTTCCGACCTTCTTGAACTCGCCCGGTCCAAGAGCGCGGGGATGTTTTCCTCGCACTTCTGGTCCGACAAGCTCATGAGCTGGGCCATGCGCGATGCGGCGTTCAAGACGCAGCTCTTCCGCTTCGTCGACGTGATGCCGGTGCTTCGCACGCCGGCGTCGATCCATCAGCACCTCGTCGAGTATCTCACCCAGCCGGGGGTCACGCTGCCGCCCTTTCTCAAGCTCGGGCTTTCCGCCGGGGGATTGGCGAAGGGTGCGCTGTCGAAGACGGTCGCTTCGCAGGTCGAGTCGATGGCCGCGCGATTCGTGGCCGGCACGGATGCGATGTCGGCCATTCCGACCTTGCGCCGCCTATGGCAAGACGGCGTCACGTTCAGCGTCGATCTGCTCGGGGAAGCCTGCCTGAGCGACGCCGAGGCCGTCGAGTACCAGCGGCGATATCACAACCTGATCGAAGTGCTGCCGCGCGAAGTCGCCTCCTTTCCCGCGAGCCCCACGCTGCAAACCGATCATCTGGGCCCGATCCCATCGGCGAGCGTGTCGATCAAGATCAGCAGCCTCTCGGCGCGGATCAGCCCCGCAGATTTTGACGGCTCGCTCGATCATCTGGTCGCGGCTCTGATGCCGATTCTGAGTTTGGCCGCGAAGAACGGCGTCTTCGTGAATTTCGACATGGAGCAGCACGCGCTGAAGGATCTGACGATCGCGCTGTTCAAGCGATGCTGCGAAAGGGTCGATTTTCACGCGGGATTGGCGATGCAGGCCTATCTCCGCAGCGGCGATGAAGACGCGGCGGATCTGATTCGCTGGACCCAACGCACGGGCCGTCAGGTGACGGTGCGGCTCATCAAGGGTGCCTACTGGGATTACGAAACCACGCACGCGCGGCAAATGAATTGGCCGCTCCCGGTCTGGACGCACAAGGCCGAGACGGACGGTTGCTTCGAGCGGATGGCCGAGAAATTCATCGGGCAGATTCCCACTTCGGCCGGCGCGGCGGGAATCAAGCTGGCGGTGGGGTCTCACAACCTGCGATCCATCGCCCACGCGCTGGCGACGCTAAAACATCGCGATCTGCCCGCATCGGCGATTGAGTTTCAGATGCTGCGCGGGATGGCCGACGAATTGAAAGCGGCATTGGTGGAACGGCAGTATCGGGTGCGAGAATATGTGCCGGTCGGGCTGATGATCCCCGGCATGGCCTACCTCGTGCGACGGCTACTGGAGAACACCAGCAACGAATCGTGGTTGCGGGCCGGTTTCAGCGATGGTGCGGACGTGAAGATTCTGCTGGCATCCCCGCTTTCGTTTAGCGGGGGGCGCGGGGGGGG
>JANXVV010000599.1 GCA_025351525.1 Humisphaera sp.
CCAATGGCTGAAAGACACAGGTCTCGGAGTACCGCGACCTGTGGCACCTTGCACCGCTGGAAAGCTGGAAATGATTGATGCACTGATCATTTGTAAATTGGCGCAAATGCGATTTCATTCCACAGTTCCCTTCTTCTCTGACAGCAGCCATTGTGAGACGAGGATCAACACGATGGTCACCGCAAGCAATACCGTGGCGGCGGCGTTGACGACCGGAAGGTCCGACTTCACATGCAGCTTGGACGCGATCAGCAGGGGCAACGTCGTGCTTTGCGGACCGGCGACGAAAGACGTGATGACATAGTCATCGATCGACAGCGTGAACACCAGCAACGCCCCGGCCAGCACGCCCGGCAACATCAAAGGCAGCTTCACCCGAAAGAATGTTCCAACTCGCCCCGCGCCCAAATCCATCGCCGCCTCTTCCAACGATGGATCGAACCCCGCCAGCCGCGCGCGAACCACAATCGCGACGTAGGAGATGCTGAACGCGACGTGGGCGATCACGATCGTCAGCAGGCTCAAATGCCAGTGCGTGATGGAGAAGAACGTGAGCAACGCCGCACCGATGACGATTTCCGGAATGATGATCGGCAGGTAGAGCAGGGCGGCGGTGGCCGAGGTTTTGCGAAAATCTTTGTGGCTCATCGACAGCGCTGCCAATGTGCCGATCACGGTCGCGATGCCGGTCGCCAGCGTGCCGGCGATCAAACTGTTGCGCACGCATTCCTGCATCACCGCATCGTTCCACAGCACGGCGTACCAATGCAGCGAAAAACCTTCCCACGTCGAAACGCTTTTGGATCGGTTGAAGGAGAAGATGACCAGCACGAGGATGGGACCGTAGAGGAACAGATACACGCACGCCGCATGAAGTGCGAGGAGGCGGTGTTTGAAGGATTTTGAAGTCGAGCTGTTCATCTCGTTTACCAACCGTTTAGCGGCGTTCCGGAGGGACGGGATTTTGCTCTTTTAACAAGGTGCCGCAAACGACCAGCTCTGCCTTTTCTTCATCTTCTTTTCCGGATTCTTCTCCACGTAGTCAATCGCTCTGCGAATATCTTCAGGTGAATCCAGATGCACTTTCCACAGTCCCACCGCCCAGGGAGAAGGCAACGCCGTCTCGCCACTCACCTGATCCTGCATTGGATGCAATCCAGCCTCTGTCAGGTATCGCTGTGCGGAACCTTTGAGCCGATTCGTGACCTGCTCGATTTTGTAGGAATGACGAGCCACGACCAGATGCACATGCTCCGGCAGGATCGCGCACGCGCGGATTACAAATCCGGATCGACGAACTCCATCCGCGAAACCCTTGCTAATGCAGAGCGCCTGAGCTCCATCGAATATCACCGGCCGATACATGAGCGCGCGTTTAGCGGTGGCCCGGAGGGCCGCACTGTAGGGCCGATGTGTAACGTTCCGCGTCGTCTCCACCTTCGTCGCGGGGCCGAACCTCAGCAGTTCCCAGCGGCGGACAAAGTCGGACCAACTGCCGCGCTCATCGTTCGGGAGCCAGAATCCGTAGGCGGTGATGATGACGTGGTAGGCGACGACCATGGTGATCTCCCAGGGAAAAAAATTAAGAAAAAGCCCGGCCCTCCGGGCCGGCGCTAAACGATATTGATATCACGCGCTTTGCGCCTCACGTACAAAGCGTAAATCATCAGCAGTGCCAGCACGATTGCCGTCAGCTCGAATGCCAGCGAGGCGCCGAACGGCGCGTTTCTCGCGCCCAGGAATTGCGCCTCGATCACGTTTCCGATGAGCATGATTTTCCCGCCACCGAGCACATCCGTCACCACATACTGTCCGATGCTGGGGATGAAGACCAGCACGATCCCGGCGAGAATGCCCGGCATCGTCAACGGCACGGTCACCCGCCAAAAGGTTCCCCAGCCGCCGACGCCCAGATCGTTCGAGGCTTCGAGCAGCGTGCGGTCGAGCTTTTCGAGCGAAGCGTAGAGCGGCAGGATCATGAAAGGCAGTTCGCCGTACACGAGTCCCAGCATGATCGCGAAATGGCTCGGCAGCAGTTGCAGCGGTTCGCGGATCAGATGCAGATGCAGCAGGGCGGTGTTGAGCAAACCCTCGGTTCGCAAAATCAACACCCAGGCATAGGTGCGAATCAGAAAGCTAGTCCAGAACGGAACCGCCACGAGAGCCAGCAGCAGATTTTTTCGAGAGGGTTTGGCGATCAGCGCGATGTAGTAGGCCATCGGATAGCTGATGAGAAGGCAGAGCAGCGTGGTGAGGCTTGCCATCCACACCGAGAGCCAGAAAATATTCAGATAAAGCGTGTCGGCGGAGTCCTTGTAATTCTGCGGAAGATCGCGGAGATGTTCGACCCATTCGATCCCGCCGTGCGGGCCGCGCCGGGCGAAACTGATGATGAACATGAGGGCCAGGGGCGCGAGGAAGAAGGTGCCCAGGATCAGCCAGGTGGGAAGGAGGGGGAGCCATTTGCGGGGTGAGTGGAACATTTCAGTTTTTGATCAATACGGCATGACTCGGATCCCAACAGAGAACCACCTTGCCGCCCGCCTCCGTCACCGCGCCGTTAAATGGTCGGTGATTCTGTTCATACACCGTGAATCGCTCACCGGCGGTGTTGCGGACAATCCATGTCGTGCTCAGTCCCTGGTAAATCTGCTGCTCGATCATTGCGTCCATGCCGGCTTGACCGTCTGCGGCGGCCTCGTGCCGAATCGATAGTTTCTCGGGTCTCACCATGAATCGCACCGCGTCGCCGATCGAGGTTGACTGCCCGCGCAGGGGAACCTGCGTTTGGAAACCGGCGGGCGAAATGACAGTGGCCCGCTCCGCGTCGAACGACACCACCTTCCCGCTGAAAAAATTCCCCGCCCCCATGAAGTCGGCGACAAATTCCGTGCGCGGCACCTCAAAAACCTCGCTGGATCGATCGCACTGCTCCACCCGCCCGGCATTCATCACGGCGATCCGGTCGCTCATCGTCATCGCCTCCTCCTGATCGTGCGTCACAAACACAAACGTGATCCCGAGCGTCCGCTGAAGATTCTTCAGCTCCACCTGCATCTCCTTCCGCAACTTCTGGTCGAGCGCGCCCAAGGGTTCATCCAAAAGTAAGACCTGCGGCTGCAACACCAGCGCGCGGGCCAGTGCCACCCGCTGTTTCTGCCCGCCGCTGAGTTCATGCGGATAGCGTTGGTCGAGGCCGGACAATCGAACGAGATCGAGCGATTGACTGACCCGCCGGGCATGATCGCTTCGCGGCGATTTTTGATAGCGAAGCCCGAAGGCGACATTGCTCGCGACGGTGAGATGGGGAAACAGCGCGAAATGTTGGAAGACCAGATTGACTGGTCGCCGATAGGGCGGCGTGCCGGTGACGTCGACGCCGTTGAGAAAAACTTGCCCGCTCGTCGGCTGCTCGAACCCGGCGATCATCCGCAGCAGCGTCGTCTTCCCGCAGCCGCTGGAACCGAGCAGGGAGAAAAATTCACCGCGATGAATGTCGAGCGAGATGCGGTCGACTGCCGCGACTTCACCGAAGCGCTTGCTGGCCTGGCGAATTTGGATGGCCGGGGCCAGGGAAGTGTCGAGCTGCATCGTGTCCTGATTTCAGAATAGTCGGTGAAGTCATTTGTAGCATGGGCTACCAGCCCATGTTTCCGAATTCAATACATGGGCTGGTAGCCCATGCTACATGAAATTGAATCGGGGAGCGGGCTTGTTTTGCCAAACAGACATTGCCGTTTCTGTTCCGCGCCCTATGATCGCAGGAGGTGTATCGACGGGCGCGGGAAACGGTTTCTTCGCATCGGTCACCGACTCAGCAGGATTTTCGCCATGGCATGGATCGTTGAAAATCGCCGCACCCAGGTCGTCGAGAAGCGGGAGACGCCGTATCTCACGGCTGACATGAAGATCGACCTCGCCAACCGGTATTTCCCGCGCTATCCCACTAAGCGCGCGGTGCTGCTGCCGGCGCTGCATGCGGTGCAGCATCAGTACGGTTGGATTCCGACGCAGGCGATGGAAGAGCTGGGGGAATTTCTCGGGCTTCAACCGGCGGAGGTGATGGACACCGCCACCTTCTATGAAGAATACTGGTTGAAACCGAAGGGCAAATATCTGGTGGCGGTTTGTCGTTCGCTGGCCTGCGAGCTGTGCGGATCGACCGAGCTTACAAAACATTTGAAGAAAAAATTGAACATTGAGCCGGCTGAAACGACGGCCGATGGGAAGTTCACGCTGGTCGAATATGAATGCCTGGGTTCCTGCGGCACCGCGCCGGCGGCGCTGTGCAACGATGTGCTGCACGAGAACATCAACCCGGAAAGTTTCGGCCATTGGCTCGACACGCTTCCGGAAGATCCGCACGAATATCACGATTCTTCGGTCACTTGGGACGAAACCGCGAGCGCGCATTGACGTGATCGTTTAGCGCCGTTCAGGAGGGACGGGATTTCTTCGCGTCCACGGAAAATCCCGTCGCTCCGGGACGGCGCTAAACGAATGGACATGAAGCGAACGATGCAACCACGTAGGTACCGGATCATTGGAATCGTCTTGTCAGTAGGTTTTGCAATCGCGATTACTTGGAAATTCGCTTTCAGCACCTACCATTTTGCGACGGTTCACGAAGGTGTGCTCTATCGCGATGGGGTGCATACGATTCGCGAGTTTAAGATCGCCGTGCGAAAGGCAAAACCGAAGACCGTTGTTCGGCTGATCGATGAAGCCGAGCAAAAAATCGAGCCGTCTATCAGCGAGTCGGTTTACTGTCAGGAGCACGGAATCGCGATCCTCGATCTCCCAATCAAGCTCGGTGGTTGGCCGATGCCGGAACAGGTGAATGCTTTTCTAAATCTCGTCACCGACCCGAATCGCCAACCGGTGCTGGTGCATTGTGCCCAAGGAGTGAGGCGGACCGGCATGATGGTCGCCGCTTACCAGGAATCGATTTTGGGGTACGATACCGCTCGCGCGAAAAGTGAGATCCTGACGTTCGGTCACAGCCCGCGAACGATCGGTGACGTGATGAGGTTTATCGATGTCTATGATCCGAAAGCCCGGACCCTGCCGACGACGCTGCCGGTGGGGAAAGAATAGCAAGGCCAGTTGTAGCACGGGCTTCCAGCCCGTGTGACCGGTCATGTGCGACAAATGAACTTCTTTTAAAAACAAGACACTGGATTTTCATACCGCTAACACGGGCTGGAAGCCCGTGCCACCAAAGAGATTTAAGCCGGTGCAGCATGAAGGAACTTTGGTGGGTCATAAAAGGAATTGGATGCTGCTGGATTCCCATTTGGTCACCTGTGATATTTTTATTGCTAATCAAGTATGTGAAAAAGCCGTATGAACCGACGAAAGAGCGCGGATTTCCGATGGACTTGCCTCTTGCGGAGATCGAACCGGCAAAGAAAAAAGACGAGATCAGCCACGGATGAACACGGATGCACACAGATAAAAGGAAAAGACCGCTTTGGTTTTTATCCGTGTTCATCCATGTTTATCAGTGGCAAATACCCGTTGCTTGAAGAAGGTGCGACATGCCCGACCCCAAACCCGGCGACGGTGTCTTCGGCTGGCTTGGTCGACAGATCGGCCATGTGAAAAAAGCGGTCCAGACCAGCGTCGAAACTGAAGCCGAGCAACAGGCCCAAGGCGATCCTGAAACCCAGGTCGTCTACCGGAAAGACAGTGTGCAGGAAGCCCCGCACCCCGAAAACCCAGACCTGAAACTTCGCCGAACCGTGATTGATGAAGTGATTGTCGAGAAGAAGAAAATGGAATAGGAGAGTTGCCAGTTGTTGGTTGCCAGTTGCCAGTGAAAAACGCGGAGTGCGTCTTTTATTGGCAACTGGCAACTAACAACGGGCAACTGACAAAATTATGCCCTTCACCGAACCCGTCCTCCTCAAGCGTATCAATGCCGATCCCGCCAAGCGCAAGCTGCATTTCTACGATGACTACGTCGCCACCGGCGGCTACAAGGGTCTCGAAGCGGCGCTGCAAATGGCACCGGCGGACATCATCAAGACCACCATCGACAGCGGCCTGCGCGGGCGCGGCGGGGCGGGGTTTTCGGCGGGCCAGAAGTGGTCCTTCATCCCCAAGGAAAAACGCGGGCCGCATTATTTGTGCGTCAACGCCGATGAATCGGAACCGGGTACGTTCAAGGATCGGTATCTGATCGATTACGACCCGCATCAGATGCTCGAGGGCATCGCCATTGCCTGCATTGCCACACAGTGCGACATCGCCTACATCTTCATTCGCGGTGAATATCATCGGCAAGCCAAAGTGCTCGAACACGCGATCAAAGAAGCCTACGAACACGGCATCTTCGGCCCGCAGGGGATCAAGGGCAGTGCGACCAAACTTGAATGCTATGTGCATAAAGGCGCGGGCGCTTACATTTGTGGTGAAGAGACGGGATTGCTGGAAGCGTTGGAGGGCAAGCGCGGCTGGCCGCGCAATAAACCACCGTTCCCCGCGATTGCCGGGGCATTCGCCAAGCCGACGGTCATCAATAATGTAGAGACGCTGGCGGCGGTTCCGCACATCATCGAGCGCGGGCCGATCGAAGGGCCGCGTTGGTTCAAGAGCATGGGCACGCCGAGTTCTCCCGGCCCCAAGCTCTACGGCATGAGCGGCCATGTGAACAGCCCCGGCGTGTATGAGGACGAACTGGGCATCACGCTCGAACACGCCATCAAACTCGCCGGCGGCATGAAGGGCGGCGCTTACAAAGCCAGCATCTGCGGCGGCATTTCGATGGGCGTTTTAGGCACGAATCAACTCGACATCAAACTTGATTTCGACGATGTCCGCTTTCGCGGCGGGTGCCTCGGTCTGGGCACCGCCGGCATGATCGTCATGAACGAGCACACCGACATGGTGCTTGCCCTGCGCAACTGCGTCCGCTTCTACGCCCACGAATCCTGCGGCCAATGCACCCCTTGCCGTGAAGGCTCCGCCTGGATGCGGAAAATCCTCGACCGCATTGTCGATGGCGGCGGCCGTGCCCAGGATCTGGAAATGCTGCTGGAATTGGAAAAGACGATGGGCATCATGCCCGGCACCACCATCTGCGGCCTTGCCGACGGCACCGCCTGGGCCACCCGCACGTTCATCAATAAGTTTTATGATGAGTTCGCCGCGAAGTGCCCGGAGACGCCGGTGCCGCAGTTCAGTCTCAAGCGCGGGTCGTTGAATGTGTTGCAACCGATGGGGAGCAATACGCGGTAAAGATGCCGATTATTTAGCCGTCTCACTTGCGAGGCGCGTCTGGCGGGACGGATATTCCAATGCTTCAAAAAGCCCATCCCAATTTCAACTCCGCTCGCCGCAATCCGATATCCGCGCGACCCCTCCGGCGCTTTCTGGATCTGGACCTTCAGGAGCTACTGGATATGGCGGAAGGCCTTGGGGGTGAATCGGTGCCGGGCATCAGCCTCAGCGAACCGGAATTTGCCGATTGGTGCCCGGAAGGGCTTCGCGTCGAATGGGTCGACGGGAAGGTAATTCTGATGTCGCCATCGAATGTGGATCACGATGATTTAAACACCTGGTTGACGGCGATGATGCGCACCTTCGTGGAGGATCACGAGGCGGGCCGTATTTTTCACGATCTGACGATTCGCCTTGCCCCGCAGCGTCGCCGCCGAGTGCCGGATCTAATGTTCGTCGACATCGACCGTCTTCACCTGCTGGAACAAACCTACCTCGACGGTCCCCCCGATCTGCTGATCGAAATCGTTTCCCCCGACAGCCAGTCTCGCGACCGCCGCGAAAAATATCTCGAATATGAGAAGGCCGGGGTGCGCGAATATTGGATCGTCGACCCGCTTTCCAAAACCGTCGAAGTGTTTCGGCTGGAAAAAAAGAAATTTCAGCGGGTTGAAGAGACGAGTGGCGTAATTGCGTCCATCGTCCTGAAGGGGTTCCGAATCAAGACCGCTCAGCTCTGGCAAAAGCCGCTGCCGAAAGTGTCGGGGGTGTTGAAGTGGATGACGAAGCGATAGATGCGCATCCTCCACGTCATCTCCGGCCTCGATCCCCAGAACGGCGGTCCCACCACTGCGCTCATCGGCATGGCCCAATCGCAAGTCCAAACCGGTTTGGACGTGACGATTCTCGCGACCTGGAAAATTCGCGACGGCCTTCCCGTCGCCGATGGCCTGCGCGGGAACGGCGTGAAAGTCATTCACGTTGGCCCGGCGACCGGCAAGCTCTCCCGCCATCCGTCGCTCGCCGCCGAGACGGATCGAGCCGTTGCCGCCGCCGATGTCGTGCATATTCACGGGCTGTTTGAGGAGGTGCAGCATCAGGCCGCCCGCGCCGCGCAACGACGGCAAGTGCCGTACCTCATCACGCCGCACGGCATGTTGTCGCCTTGGAATCTCGCGCGCAGCCGATGGGCCAAACGGCTCTATCTATTTTTGCGTCTGCGCCGAAACCTCGATCGCGCCGCCGTCATTCATTACACCTGCGATGTCGAGCGTGATCTGGTCGCACCGCTCAAAATAAAAGCTCCCCCTCTCGTAGAGCGTCTCGGTCTGGATTTGGCCGAGTTCCGCGAACTGCCCTCGCTCGGAACCTTCCGCGCCAAATGGCCGCTACTCGGGCAAAAGCCGTTCGTGCTTTTTCTGGGCCGCATCGACTACAAAAAAGGCCTGGACATCCTCATCCCCGCTTTCGCCGCCGCAAAGCTAGGGGACACGCCATTGGTCATCGCCGGTCCCGATCGCGATGGATATGAACCTGCGGCGCGGGCTTTGGTTGCCCAACACGGTCTGCAGGATCGCGTCCACTTCACGGGGATGCTGCATGGCCGCGATCGACTGGAAGCCTACGTCGACGCGGCGTTGTTCGCCCTCACCAGCCATCAGGAAAATTTCGGCATCACGGTGATCGAAGCGATGGCCTGCGGGTGCCCGGTGCTGATTTCGGATCAGGTGAATATCCACGGCGAGGTGAAGGCGGCGGAGGCCGGAGAGGTGGTGCCGGTGAGCGTCGAGGCCACTGCCGGGGCTCTAAGGCAATGGCAATCCGACCGCGCCCGTTTCATTGCCGCCGGGAAAACGGGTCGCGCCTTTGCGTTACACCACTATGACTGGAACACCATCGCCGTGCGGTGGAAAGCCCATTACGCGCAGATGCCGACCTGCCGCACGGCGGTATGAATTCGCTTGTTCTCACGGCGGTGACAGCACCACAAAGCTCGTTAACGAACTACTGAGTCCGCCCGCGCCAAATTTCGCAATCACTCGCCATGTGTGGGTGCCGGTGAGGGGCGGTGTAATCGGCGTCCATTGATTTGACGGCACGTTTTGCACCAGTGTTTCGTCGACATAGACATCGTAGCTGTCCGCTTGAGGGGAGTCGGACCATGTGAAAGTCGTTGGGACTGAAGCGAGCAACGCACCGTCGGCCGGGGATGGATTGGCGGGAACGGGCACTGAAGTCGACGTAAGAATATCAGAGAGTGCAGGTTTTACCGCATCATTGGATTCACTGACCAGCAGTTGATTTCCCAGGGAACTGAGGCTCGACGAATAGGGGCGCCCAACGGGCCGTACCTGGCTGGACCAAAGTCCGGTCGAGGGATCATAAACATCCAAATAGCTGAAGGTGCCTGCGAAATTCCCACCGAATACCGCTTCTCGGTTGGCGAACAAGCCCACTGCAAATCCGTCGGTGTGCGGAAGTTGAGATGTCGACCAGAGACCCGTCGCCGAGTTGTAAATGTCGACGACGTTCAGTTCTGCGCTCATCCCGTTTTGATCGAGGCCATATCCACCGGCAATCAGGGCGATCCCGTCGACAGAGACAATCGAGGCAACATTCCGCTTCGCTGAAAGGGTGCTGATCGACCATTCATGGTCTGCTGGATTATAGAGGAATGCGCTGGTTCCATCGGTAAACAAAGCCTTGCCGCCGACTTCCACCCCCTTTAGTGACCCGAACGGGCCAGGGCTTCTCACCGGTATTTCAGTCGCTGACCATGTGTTTGTAGCGGAATCATAGATATCGACCGCGTTGGCGGGACTGTTCTGATCGCCTCCATTCGTCCCACCCGCGAAGATCACGATTTTACCGACGACCACGCCTGTGACTCCTCCATGCGCTTGTGATAGTGTTGCGGTTGACCATAGACCCGTCGAGTTATTGAAGATATCCACCGCGGTTGAAAGTCCCACCGCGCCGGAGTAGCCGTAGACCAGATGACCTCCGGCAAATATGGCTTTGTCACCCACCGTCACCGCCGCGATGTCGAGGCGGGCAACCGAAAGATGCACCGTCGAAAACTGCCCTGTAGCCTCATCGAAAATATCTGCAAGGCCGGTACCGCCCGCAGAATACGGCGAAGACTGCGCTGAATCACCCGCAAAGATCGCCTTGTCTCCCACGACGGTCACATCCGGCCCCAGCGGATGCGGGAGGATCACGGTCCTCCATGATCCATTTGTAGTGTCGAATATCTCTGCGCCGGCATGGTGGTCCGCGTTGCGGTGCGGGTCGATCGCAAATAGGATTTTAGTTCCGACGGTCGTGCCTGGTGATCCGAAGCCTTCCAGGGAAACGGTTGGCGTGTCGAGCAACTGTGCCGCCGGCACGGTGGCCAGGCGCGGGACAACCACAGGCGTGGTGCTGATTTGGGCGATCGGCGTCACGGTCCCCCGCGATTTGACAACCACCAGTAACTTCGTGCCGGTCGCAAAGCCGTTGCTTGGCAAGGCCAGTTGAAATGTCACTTGCTTCGACGCGCCGGCGGGCAACGAAGTCTTAAGTCGCGTCATCACCAGTGGCCGTGAGTTGGCTTGAAATGTTCCTATGCTCGATGGATAGATTCCGACCGAAGCTCCGGCGGGCAGTGGGGCGTCACCCGTGTTGCGAACGGTCACCGTAACCGCGTCAGCAGTGCTTCGAACCGATGCACCCTCCAGAATCGCGGCTGGGGTGGCATCGGTAAAAATGTCGACGGTCGCACTCTCCCCCGAGTTGCTTTGCGTTTTTCCACCCCCGAAGTAGGCCCGCGCGCCCAGCGTGGTTGCACTTTCCGAATCGCGCCCCTCCGATAGAGCGGTCTTCGACCACGCCCCGGTGCGCGTATCGTATACGTTTACCTCGTAACCCGTCTCGTTATAGCGTGTGTACCGACCTGCAAAGAGGATTTTCCCACCGACGCTCGTCGCGGCGTCCACTGTGAACGTGTCGGGAAAATCAATGATCGACGATTGCCCCGTCACGCCGTCATAGACCTGAATGTTGTCCGGGGTTCCCGTGCCGTAAATCGATGTGCCACTGAAGTAAGCCTTGGTGCCGACGGAAACGGCGGAAGTGAGTGTCATCGTCTCGTAGAGGTTTAGCGAGGACCACAACCGGCTCGATGAATCGTAGATTTCGGCGTTAATACCATCGGTGAAAATAGCCTTCCCGCCGACGGAAACCGCGAACGCACGCGTTGAGCTGAGGCTTTGCGGAAGTCGCATCTCAAACCACGCGCCTGACTTGGCGTCATAGAATTCGGCGGTGTCGTCGGGTGAACCATTGTCTGCTGGAATCGAGATGCCGCCTGCAAAAATCGCCCGATCTCCCACGGAAGTTGCCGCCACGCCCACGCGGTTGTGCGGCTGCGGTTGGGAGGTGAAACCGCCGGTGACCGGGTTGTAAATGCTGACCAAGCCGATCTGACCGGTGACGTCGGAGCCGACAAACAGAGCTTGACCCCCCAAAGAGGTTGCCGCACTTACAGTGGATAGTTGGGGGACCGGAGACTCGATCTGATGTGATTTTCCGGTTTCAAACGTGTTGAGAAACGTGCCGCCGCCTCCGGGGAAATTCGGACTTCCGCCCAAAAAGAGCACTTTCTGTCCGGCAGAGGAAGCTATGGCATCGTATTGACCGACCGCCAAGGCATCCGTCGTAAGATAAAGGCCGCCGACGGGCACGGGATGGCGGTGCGCATGCACTGCAGGCTGCGCGGTCCCCCGCGCATTTGCCAAATCCATCCCCGATCGTGCCGAGAGCATCCGCCGTTCTTCCAACCCCTCCAACCAAAATTGCACTCGCCCGGGTGCCCATCGAAGCAACGTCGTTTTTAAAAAAGTTCCAGTTCCCTTGCTCTTCCCGCCGTAGCCATTCCCGCCGTGTTTTCGCGACATACCCGGTTCCTTTCCAATGAAACCCAGTTGCCGACTCGGACGCGCCGGAACGCCGGCGCGTGCTTGTCTTTGAAGATTGTATCGATTCGGTGATCTGCTAACCATTTCCGCCGATGAATCGGTGTTAGAGAAATTTTCAGGTTGGTGAGGCATGGAGGGCGGGTGTCCTCACCCGCCGTCTGCGGGAACGATCGGCGGTCGAGGACGACCGCCCTCCAAGATAAGGCCTTGGAACGGGGCAAGCAATCATCCGAGCCGCGACATGCCGCCAAGAATGTCCTGCACCCCTGATTTGCCGCCAAGTACCAATCCGTTGGACGCCAACGAAGCCCCCGGTTATTTTATGCGCTGCCATTCACTGCCGCCCCACACAGAGGAATTCATGAAACTGATCATCGCCTACATCCAACCGGACAAGCTCAACTCGGTCAAAGAGGAATTGTTCAAAGCCGATGTCTCCAAGCTATCCGTCGTCGCCAACGCCGTCGGTTGCGGCAAGCAGAAGGGGTATACCGAGGCGTATCGCGGGATCGTCACCGAGATCAATCTGCGGCCAAAAACGCGGATCGAGATTGCCGTGAACGATGAATTTGTGAAAGTCACCACCGACGCAATCGTCAAAGGTGCGCGGAGCGGCAAAATCGGCGACGGGAAGATTTTCATCATCCCTCTCGAAGAGTGCATCCGTATCCGCACCGGAGAAACCGGGCAGGAAGCGATCGGTTAGAGCGGTCCTCGACTCGATCGATCAGTTTTTGCCGCTTGCGGCTTAGCCGTGTCGTGCGAGCAACGGATTGGACGGCTAAACCGCAAGCGGCATTCACGTACACTCAGTCGAAAATCGCTCTTACCGCTTGCGCTAGAGCAATGATCAATTTGCCGAGTCGATTTGATAACCGTGGGCGAAAGCCGCAGGGCTGCCGCGAAAAGCGATCCAATTTGCGACAGCGATCAACGAATCTGAGTTGGGCACCGCGCATAAAAAAGGCTGCACGACGGAGGGCAGTGTCCGTGCAGCCTTGGCGGAGGAGGAAACGAGGCTTATCGCGAAGCCGTCACAAAAAACCAGGACTCACCCACAAGACCTGATGGTAACGCGCTCCGCCGAATACTGGATCCTGCCACTCCGGGAAAAGTTATCGAGCCCCGGACAGTACACCGCCCGCAGACCGTCTGCGGGCGGCGCTGCCCGTGGGAACCAACCGCGCTCTATAGTTAAGAATGATGTTTTAAAGCAGTTTCCGGGTTGGTGCCGCGTTGTGGTGCAGGCTTCCAGCCTGCTTTCCGAATACGGGCTGGAAGCCCGCGCCACAAAGGTCGCTACACCAACCTGACAACTGCTCCAGCATCACTCGCAGTCATCCGGTGACGACTACGAAATACGGTAAGAGCGAAGTGAGTGCCAGAGCGAGAACGCTCTCAAAATTGCAGGAAAAGGTGGGTTATTGGCGAACGAACAAGAGTTATTCTCGATGGCTTGGATTCG
>JANXVV010000051.1 GCA_025351525.1 Humisphaera sp.
GTGTCTTTCGGCCAAGCCGGCACAGGTCTCGGAGTACCGCGACCTGTGGCACCCGACCCACGCGCGGAAGTGATTGCAGGCTCCTTCCTGAAACCTGTGGCGTTCCGCTTCAGTTGTCGCTGCGCACTCGCGTAGTTACACTTCGCCTGCCAATTCATTCATCGACGAAAGGAACTGTGCGCCATGCGAACACACCTTCTATTCCTGTTCCTCATTGCCGCCGCGTTTACCCTTTCGGGAAATCGAGTGCTGTGCGAACCACAGGCCGCCGAGGCGCCGGTGGGAACCTCGCCGTCGCAAGCCCGCATGCAATGGATGCGCGACACGACCGTTCTGGCCTATGACGCGGCGGGGAAGAAGAATCCCAAATGGGACGATCTGGCCCGTCGCACACTGGAAGCCGCCGGCAGAACGTGGGGCCGTTCGCCGCGGCGAAATGGTGATGAGGATATGGTCGTGATGTTTTCCAGTCAGGCCGCGATCAAAGCCGGTTGCCGCGATCCGCTGGTGATCTATGCCCGGGCGCGTTCGATCACTTTTTACCAAGCCAAACCGGCGGAGGTTGCCAAATTGCAGGAGGGGATGGCGGAAGCATTCCGTGCCGGCAAGTACCCGGCGATCCGCAAATGCTATGGCCTGCTCCGTGCCGCTCAAGTTCAGGTGATGGCGGCACCGGACGACCAGAAGACACGCGACTCCGCACAGGTGCTCGTCGAAGAGGCAATGGGGTTGGTCCCTGAGGTTTTTGCCGATCCGCGCCTCCCCCGTCAGGAACTTGTGGCGGCGCTTAAATTGATCGGCGAGGTTTCGGAGATCGTTGAGGGAACCCGCGACTCGCTGCGCGATCGGGCGATGGAGATCATGGAGAAAAGCATCCAGCCGAAAGCGGCGATCCTGACGGCGCGCGGTGAAATCGCGATCTTTGACGGCTGGCATGCGAGAGGCGATGGGTTTGCCAACACCGTAACCCCCGAGGGATGGCGCATCTTGCAGGAGCGAATGGCCAAAGGTCGGGAGAATCTGAACGAGGCCTGGGCATTGGATCCAAACGATTTCGAGGTTGCGCGCATGCAGTTGGATGCCGAGACGCACGATAGCCATGGCCGGGATGCCATGGAAAAATGGTTCGATGCGGCGACGAAGATCGATCCCGATGATTTCCGAGCTTACATGGGAAAGCTCAACTGGCTGGAACCCAAGTGGCACGGCTCGCCGGATGAGATGCTGGCGTTTGGCCGCGAGTGTGCGGCGACCGGGCGATGGTCCGGGTGTGTGCCTTTGGTGCTGGTGGATGCACACTGGGCGATTGGGCGGTATGGCGGCCAGGGGTATCCACCCGCCCCGCACAAAGAATATTTTCAAACCAACCCGAAGGTATGGGAAGAGATCAAACCGATCTACGATCGGTATCTGAAGGAGCAGGATGCTTCTAATTTCCACAGGACGCGCTACGCCGTCATCGCGGCGTATAGCGGGCACTGGAAAGAGGCCAACGCGCTTTTCAAATCCATCCCGTCCGATCGCCGGGCCATGGATGTGCTTTACGATAACAGTGCCCTGGATGCGCTGGTGAAAGAGGCGACGAAGGAGGCCCGGAAATTGTTGGCGACGGAGCGCGCTGCCCGGGCGGCGGCGGGCAATCCGCTGCCGGCAAACGACATCGTGGTTTCGGCCCGATGGGGCGGCGGTCAGAAATGGGTCGATGTCACGGCGACGTTAAAGGAATGGCTTACCGGCGACGACGACACGATCCGGGCCGACAACGACACCCTCGGTTCCGACCCGACCCCCGGTTGGCAAAAACATCTGGAGATCACTTATAAAAAGGATGGGGAACAAAAGACGATCAGCATCACGGAGAATGAAAAAGTGCCGATGGAGAAACTCAGGCCATGAAGATTCGGGGTACGGTCCGGTTTTCCGCCTCCTTTCGCCATGTCGAATCACAGACGGGCAAGTCCACCCTACATAGCCCCCTGCACGCCGGGGGAAACCATCGTCGCCAATGACGTTTTCATCATACGAGAGCTTTCCCCCGGCGTGCCGGGGGCTGTGTAGGGTGATTGCAGCCGAAGAAAAATGCACGGGCGGGACGCCCATGCCACCTGATTCAAAGAACCCAGTTGCGTATCTCCGTTTCGAGTGACATGATGTCCCCTAAGCATGGCCGGTCACGGCGACGACATTTCGTGGCAGACGCTTCGCTGCATCGTGCACGATTGGATCGGCACGACGGCGGAGGTGGCGGAGGTGAGACCTCTGAGCGGGGGGTCGATCAATACCACTGTCGCGTTGACCACCACCGCCGGGGATCGGGCGGTGTTGAAAATTTCGCAGCATCGGGTGGATCATTCCTACGTTCGCGAGGCGTTTCAACTGAATGTGCTGCGGGGCATCGGTGTGCCCACACCGCAGGTGTATAGTTGCAAGGTGGGGACGCTGGATGAGCCATACAGTTATCTGCTGATGGAGTTTGTCGAGGGGATCGATTTGGCGACGGCGAAAAATGGGTGTGAGTCATCGCAATACGATCATCTGCAAATGCACCTGGCCGACCTGATGCGGACAATTCACAGCCAGGCCCATTCGCATTACATGCGCCTGACCGATGGTGAACGGCGGGAGTTTTCGCATTGGCCGGAGTTCTACCGATCGGTGTACGACGGCATTTGGCGGGAGGCTGAAAAGGTGACGGTGTTGCCGGTGAAGGCGCGGCGGTTGGTGGGCCGCGTGCATGAAAGGTTGGAACGGTTGATCGATCAGCCGGACGGTCCGCGACTGGTTCACGGCGACCTGTGGTCAGCCAACGTGATGGCCCGGCAGGATCATTCCGGCAAGTGGTGGATCGCTTCGATTCTCGATCCCAATTGCAAGTACGCCCATACCGAGGCGGAACTGGCGTACATGGAATTGTTCCGCACGGTCACACCTGTGTTTTTACGTGCGTATCAATCCACCCATCGACTGTCGGCGGAATATCACGAGGTGCGCAAACCGATTTATCAAATGTACGATCTGTTGAATCACCTGCAACTGTTCGGCGCGGATTATCTCAAACCCCTGATGCAGGTTTTGGAAAAAGTGGGTCGGTTGATATAGGACCGTTCACCTCCAACCTGAAACGGGATACTTCAAGCCGGAGGCGACGCACCCGGTTCTTCGGTTGCAGACGCGACTTGGTCAACTATTTACCTCACGCCTCGACAACGGAAGACATGATGGAATTTCCGGATCAAGCTCTTTTTTCGCATTGACCCGAAAACACGGGCTGGAAGCCCGTGCCACGTTGAAGTTTTGAGAGGGAGTGAGGTATACCGGGTTCCTTGGGCCCGCGAGCCTCGTGGATCGTCTTCGTGCAACCCAAGCCCGAGAACAGGACCGACAGAAGAAGCAGCATTCGCATCGACTCACTCTATTCAGGCATCCGTCAGTTGCAAATGCTTCTCCAACGCGTCGCAGAATCGGCCGGTCAACAATTCCCGATTCAACCGAAGCTCCAAAACGCGCTGAGCCATCATTCCCATCTCGCATAATTGGTCCGGCGGCAGCTTCCGAACGCGATCGATCATCCGGATCGCGCCGGCGACGTCGCCATGCGAAATGTGCCAGCCGAAGTTGCAGTCATCGAGCAGATCGGACACATGGGAAGGGCTCGGACCGAAGTAAAGAATGGGCCTTGCGACGGCCATGGAGCCGTAGATTTTGCAGGGGTGAATGATGCCGACCATGTCGGAGCCGAGTGAGACGACATGCACATCCGCCGCCGACAGGGAGTAGCGCAGATCGCCCAGCGGTTGATACGGCAGCGATAGGGTGTGCGTGAGTTTGTGCTCGGCGACAACGGCGTTGACTTCTTTCTTCCCGATGCCTCCCCCGATAAATAAGAATCGCAGGTCCGGCTCGTCCTTGAAGTGGATCGCCGCCTGCAGAAGCGTTGCCAGGGGGTTGGCGGGGCTGTGATTGCCGCTGTACATGATGACGAACTTGCCGACCAAACCGTGCCGGATGCGGAAGGGATTGGTGGCCGGGTTGACGGGCAATACGTGATTTTCGTGCGACCAGGGCGGCATGATGATCATCTTGCCATCCAGCGGGGCGCGCGTGGTCAGTCGATCCGCCATGAACCGGTCGAGAACCACTACCAGCGACGCGCGGCGAAGAATGAAGCGGTTCACCTTTTCTAAAAATTTCGCCGTCCAACTGGTCTCCTTGATTTTGTCCATCGCGATCAGCTGATCGGGATTGAGGTCCATCGCCCAGTACGCGACCGGCACCCGGCGAATCATCGCGGCCAGTGAAGCCACGAAACCGATGAGCGGTGGGGAGGTGCTGAAAAAAATCCCGTCGATATGCGGGGTGAAAAGGGCGACGAAAAACACCTGCGCCATGAAAATGGCCGTGCCGATGATGCGGGTGAGAATGCGCTTTTTGCCAAAGGAAGAGAGCGGCAAGCGGCGGATTTCAACGCCGTTGATCGTCTCGTGGGAAAGGTATTTAAGCGAGGGGTCGTCGTAACCGCGATTGGCGGCGAAGACTTTGACGCGATAGCCCCGGCGGACCATTTCAGTGGCAACGTCCGCCATGTGCTGACCGACGCTGGCGGGGTCGGGGATGTAGACCTGGCTGAGGATGAGAAAGGTTTTGGGGCGAGGAGAGGGCGGCGGCATTGGGTCGTCTCGGAATGGGACGGGGAAATAATGACGAATGGCGAAATTCGAATTCACGAATCAATGACAAATGGCGTAATCACGAATGACAAAGTGACCCATCGTCGGGGCTTAGCGGATGTTTTGGAGTACGACTGGGCTTGCCGTGGCCTGGGCGTCTCGCCCATGCATTTCTTCGGCCAAAAAGCATGG
>JANXVV010000060.1 GCA_025351525.1 Humisphaera sp.
TTCCGAAGTTGATGATCGGATTCATGAACCAGTCCCAGTACAGATACGCCGCCACCACGCCGCCCACCTGCGCGATGCGGCCTCGGACGATCAGGTACGCGCCGAAGGTGAGAATGATGATTTTGCCGATGAAGCGGATCAGCTCGAGCAGCGGTTGAAACACGCCATTCACCCGGCCGGCTTCGATGTTGTTCAGCGTGTTGGTGTTCTGCAGATTGTTGAACGTCGCGAGGTTGGCCGACTGCCGATCGAACGCCGCGACGACGCGCATGCCGGTGATATTCTCGGCCAGATTCGTGCTGACGCGGGTGAAATGCTCGCGGATTCCCTGCCACATCAGACCGATCTTCATGCGGTAACTGTTGTTGACGTAATACAGCACCGGCCCAAGCCACACGACGGAGAGAAACAGCCGCCAGTCGGTCAGGCACAGCATGATCGCCGCGACGAGCATGGGGATGAGAAAGTTCGCGATGACCTGCTGAAACCCCCAGACATTCACCTCGCGCAGGCTGCTGATGTCGCTCGTGCAATGGCTGATGATGCGGCCCAGCTTCGTGCGATCGTAGTACGTCATCGACAAACTCTGCAGATGCGCGAACATCTTTTTGCGGAGTTGGAACTGCACCGTCTCCCCCGCGCGGGTCATCAGCAGAATGTTGTAACGCTGCACGATGAGCGCCACCCCCAGGGTGGCCGCCCAGCCGAGCACGACGAACCCGACATGCGTGATGACGGCATGATCGTTGCCACCCCCCGCGGCGCGATAGCGGGTGACATAGTCGATGATGTGCCGCATGTATTGCGGCGACATCATTTCCAGCACGACCATCAACACGCCGAGGCTTAGTCCGAACGCATATTGCCTGCGGAACGGGTAGAGCAGTTGGATCAACCGTTTGACGAGCGGCCATTCGATCGGCTTGTAATGCACCTCTTCGTCATCCGACTGAAGACTCGCCAGCCGATCCGCGCGGGCTTGTTTGGAGCGGGATTTGAGGGCTTGGAAGAACATAATTCTCTGGTCCCCTCCCTCCGGTACTCCGGGGGGAGGGTTAGGGTGAGGGGTCTTTTGCTTCCTGAAAAGTTGAGGTGTTCCAGTTTGAACCTCGTCGTGGCAGGGGCTTCCAGCCCGTGTTGTCGATTCAGAAATTCAGGTGCAATTTTACAGGCAAAGATTTTCCTTGAACTACGTTTCTAACACGGGCTGGAAGCCCGTGCCACACTGAAGTTTTACGCAACATCAAATACGAAGACCCCTCACCCTAATCCTCCCCCCGGAGTACCGGAGGGAGGGGACAGGACTACAGTTCATCCTTCCGCTGCTGATCCCTTACCGCTTCCACCGTCGCACTGACGCGCCGATCATCCTGCACCCGCCGCATGTGGGAAGGATCTTCCGCGCCGCGCACCACCTCATCCCCATACAACTGTGCCTCGGCGATTTGCCGATAATGGCCGGCCTCATTCATCAACTGCTCGTGCGTCCCGATCTGCGTCACGCGGCCTTCTTCCAACACCACCACCACATCCGCCCGCTTCACGGTGCTGATGCGATGGGCGATCAAAAATGTCGTGCGGTCGTGCATCACGAAATTCATGCCACGGCGAATCAACTCTTCGGTCTCGGGATCGACGGCGGCGGTGGCATCATCCAGCACCAGCACGCGCGGATCAAACAGGATGGCGCGGGCGATCGCCAACCGCTGCCGTTGCCCGCCGCTCAGGCTTGCGCCGCGCTCGCCGAGCATCGTTTCATAGCCTTTGGGAAGCTGCTCGATGAATTCGTGTGCCTGCGCCAAACGCGAGGCGGCTTCGATCTCACCGATCTCCTTCCCGCGCAACTGCGGGCGACCGTAGGCGATATTGGCGGCGACGGTGTCGCTGAAAAGATAGGTTTCCTGAAACACAAACGCCACCTGTTTTCGCAGGCTGGAAAGATTGAGATCGCGAAGATCGACGCCATCAATGCGGATGCCGCCCCGCTGCGGATCGTAAAAGCGGGCGACGAGATTGACGAGGGTGGTTTTGCCCGCGCCGGTCGGCCCGACGATCGCCACCACGCTGCCACCTTTGACGCGGAAGCTGATGTCTTTGAGCACCGGTTTCGCGGGGTCGTAGCCGAAGGTGACATTCTCGAACATCACATCCCCCGCCCCGGACGGCAGAGGTTGCGCATCCGCTTTTTCCGGCACCGTCGCCGGGGCATGAAGCACTTCATACAGACGACGGGCGGAAACGATCGCGTTTTGATACTGCTCGCTGATGACCGAGACCTGTTGCAGGCGACCGAGAATCGATCCCATCGCCGCACCGAGAATCAGGAAATCACCCGGACCCAGTTTGCCGCGAATGACCAGAACGCTGACGAAAAAAAAGAGGGACAAATGTGAAGCCGTCGCGATGGCGCGGATCACCGGCGTGAAGGCGGCGTACAGGCGGATGCGGGAAATCACCCGGTCAAAGTAGCTGTCGCAATGCTTGTCGTAACGGTTGATCTCGTGATTCTGCGTGGCGAACGCCTTGACGACATGCACCCCGGCGATGTTCTCGGTGATGAGGTTGACGTTTTTATCCTCCGCCTCCATCACCGCTTTGCTGGCTTCCTGAACCCGCTTGCCGAAATGCAGAATGTAAATCGTCCAGAACGGCAACGGCACGAGGGACAGCAGAGCCACCGACGGATTGCGGGTGGCCAGCAGCAGCATGTATCCGCCGACGACCAACGCGATTTCGAGCGTCGTCAGCACGGCGGTCTGCACGAAGACGCGCACGTTTTGCAGATCGGTCAGCGCGCGGTTGATGAGCTGCCCGGAAGAAAGCACATCGTGAAAACCGAAACCGACACGCTGTAGTTTGTCGTAGACCGCCGACCGAATGTAGTAGACGATCGTCATGCTCAGCTTGATGTTGACCACTTCGCGGAGGTAGCGAAGGGCCAGCAAGCCGGTCATCAGCACGAGCAGAAGCAGGACCACATCGCGGAGCGGCGCGCCGGGATCATGGCCGAGCAGAACGTCCCGCAGATGATGCGGCTGAAACGCCCGGCCCTCGCCGCTGCTGAACCACGCCCAGAAACTTTGAGTGCCGGTGCTGCGGATATTGAGATCCTTGATGTGATCGATCGCGTTGCCCATCTGCCGTGTCGTCAACACTTCGGCGGCGATGGCGGCAGACAGATACAGGCAGGCGATGAAACACAGCAGCTTCACCGGACGCAGAAACGCGAACATCCAGCGCAGCAGGCGTCGGTTGGCGAGTGTGGCGACTTCGTTGGTCTGAAAATCCGCCAGGCCCGGAGTGAGTGGAGTTGAGATGACGGTTGAATCGGATGCCACAGGATCAAAACCCTTATTCGTTTAGCGGTGTCCCGGAGGGACACGTTTTCTGCGGTTCGAAATAAGCACGTCCCTCCGGGACATCGCTAAGCCGAAAAATTCAGATGAACCACGAAGTCACGAAAACACGAAGGAATTCGAAGAATTACGGATCGATAATGCGCGCAACAAGCGTTTTGGCAATCTTTGTAAAATCCGCCGCACGTCGTCCTGCTTGAAAGATTTTTTTGTGTTCCTCGTGTTTTCGTGGTAAATAATCCGGGTTAAGCGCTGCGGGGAACGCGCGACTATTTCTGCCGGTTGTATTCCTGATCAGTGATATCCCGTGCCCGGATCGCCGCCACTTTTACCACCGGATCGGGATCGTTCGCCAGCTTCACCAGCAAGGCCTGTGCATACCGCTGATCGGCGGCGCGGCCATCCTCGCCGACGTTGCGATGCGTGTTCGCCAACTGAAAACAAGCCGCGACCCGCCACATCCGCTCCTGCGATTTTTCGGCCAAGACAAACAGATCCCCCGCCCGCGCGCCCGAGATATTTCCGTCGAGATTCTTGGTGATTTTATGCAGGTCGAACAGGCGGCCATTTTTATCGCTCAGTTTAATGCGGGCCTCGGTAAACGCTTTAATCTGAGACGCCCGCGCCGCATCCCCGGCTTCATTGGCCAGGCGGTACAAAAGCTCGGAACTATCCCCGATGAGTCCGAGGCCGGTGTCGTATTCCTCATACACCACCCGCTCGTTGAACAGCTTGGCCCCGAGCGCAAATACCGCCTCGGCATATTGGCGAGCCCCATCGAGATCCTTGCCGGCTTTCAAAACGAGGGCTTTATTCACCGTCGCCCTGCCAATTTTTCGCAGCGCTTCAATCGGCGGTTTCTCGCTTTCGAAATTGATCACCGCGCTCGGATCTTTGCTGAACAGAGTCATGCGCTTGCAATGCGTCGCTTCGACGATCTTGTCGACCGCTTCCAACTGATCCACGGTTTTAGAATCGAAGCCTTCGTAGAGCGCAGGTGATTTTTCATACAATGCAATCGCCGCTCGATAGAGGTCCCCCGCATCGCGTTCATCGTTCATGGCCGGCAGGATGGTCTCCGGCGCGGGGGTCATCGCCAGAGGCGCCATATTCAACGCCAACTCCGCTGCAAACCTTGGCGTCATGTCGGACGGCTGCGTGCCGGATCGCTCGAGCATCACCATCAATGTGAGCATCACGAGTGCGATGACGGAAGAGATGGCCCAGCCTAGTTTATTGCCCCACATGGACGCTCCAATTAAATCAAATTACGAATGACGAAATTCGAATTCACGAATCAATGACGAATTCACGAAGTCGGTCTTTTGGAAACCTGGTGGCATGGGCGTCTCGCCCATGCATTTCTTCGGCCAAAAAGCATGGGCGAGACGCCCA
>JANXVV010000241.1 GCA_025351525.1 Humisphaera sp.
CACGCGTTTTTTTAGTCCAAAAAACACGCGTGCCTTCGGCACAGCCGCTAAAAAAGCTCGGAAGTTTTCAATCATCGAGACATATCATGCAGATCGATCAAGACCTTCAACCCCCGCACCTCACTTCCTCACTCACCCGGCTGTTCGCATTGGCGGCGGACAAAACCAAGCGGCTCGATCGCACCTGGAATGCCGACCGGGGCACGCCCGTCGTGACCGTCAACGGAAAATATTCCACGCGCGGCTGGACCGAGTGGACCCAGGGCTTTCAATACGGCTGCTCCCTTCTCGCCTTCGACGTCACCGACGACCGCGAACTTTTAGAACTGGGCCGACGGCGGACGGTGAAACAGATGGCCGCGCATGTGACCCACACCGGTGTGCATGACCACGGGTTTAACAACCTCTCCACCTACGGCAACCTCCGCCGCCTGATGCGCGAAGGCCGCATCGAAGCCAACGAATGGGAGATGGCGTTTTACGACCTGGCCGTGAAATGTAGCGGTGCGGTGCAGGCGGCGCGGTGGTCCGGTGTGCCTGCGATGAAGCCTTCCGCCGCGTCGGCACACGCCAACAGTCTCGGTTACATCTATTCCTTCAACGGCCCGCATTCGCTCTTCATCGACACGATGCGCACCACGCGCATCCTCGGAGTCGCCTGGCAACTCGGTCACACGCTGATGCACGAAAATGACCGCGCGGCGAATCTGCTCAAGCGATCCGTCCTTCACGGGCTGGTCACGAATCAATACGTCGTTTTTCACGGCGACTCCCCGCACACCTATGACGTCTGCGGCCGCACCGCCCATGAAGCGATCTTCAATCGCAACGACGGCAACTTCCGCTGCCGATCCAGTCAGCAAGGCTATTCCCCCTTCAGCACGTGGACGCGCGGGCTGGCCTGGGCAATGCTCGGTTATGCAGAAGAACTGGAGTTTTTTCAGAGCATCGACGCGAAGGCATTTGAAGAATCGGTGGGTCTAAAGCAGAGCGACGCGATGGCTGTTTACGAACGCGCCGCGATCGATACCTGCGATCATTACCTCAATGATTGTGCGGCTGCCGATGGCATCGTGTATTGGGATGACGGCGCTCCCGGCCTGGCCCGATTGGGAGACTGGCGCAGTCGCCCTGCCGATCCGTTCAACGACCACGAACCCGTCGATGCCTCTGCTTCGGCCATCGCGGCGCAGGGGCTTTTGCGATTGGGCCGGTATCTGGGCCGGGAAAAAGGAAGCCGCTATTGGCAAGCCGGTTTGACCGTCGCCCGCACGCTGTTGAGCGATGCTTATCTGGCAACAAGCGATCGGCACGAAGGGCTGCTGTTACATTCGATTTACCATCGGCCCAATGGCTGGGATCACATTCCCGCAGGCCGCAAAGTGCCTTGCGGGGAGTCGTCGATGTGGGGGGATTATCATCTGCTGGAGTTGGGCGTGCTGCTGGATCGATTGGTGAAGGGGAAGCCGTATTTGACGTTTTTTGACGTTTGAAAATCTTGGTTTTTCGTAGGGTCCGCTTGAGCGGACGGAATTTTCCGCAGGCTAAATCGTTTTCGACTCCGCGTAAGACCGTTAGAGCGTGTTTAAAAACACTGCGGAGGCTGTCGTAGCATGGGCTACCAGCCCATGTTTTTGTTTTTTAAAAAGAAAATCATGGGCGGGTAGCCCATGCTACGGCGAACCCATCGGGGGGCAACCGGTATGCAGAATATACCGACCGATGAAGAAATACTCTTATGTGGTAAAGAGTGCTCGGTGCCGGATTGAGTTCCCATCTGTCGATCCACCACGATACCGCTCGCTTGCAAGCCGTGTCCGAGCGGTCATCCCGCCAGACGCGGCTCGCAAGCGAGACCGGCTCAATAATTTGGATCGAGATGATCAGGCGGCCCGGGCGATCGGAACCTCGTTCGGTTCGATCCGTTGCGTCCGCGTCACTTTCGCCGTTTTGCGGGCGGCGGCTTTGCGGATGCGGCGGGTGCGGCCAACGGTCTGCTGCTCGATCGTCGCCTTCTTCGACGGATTCTCATTCGCCACCTCGACGGCGGTGGCGGCGTCGGGGGCGTAGAGGTCGGCGCCGATTTCCTCGGCCAATCCCTCGGCCCGCTTGTAGATTCCGCCGCAGCACATGATCTGCATGTCCGGGCAACTGTTCACTTCGCGGAGATAGTCGATCAACCGCCGCACCGCCGGCACGCCGCTGGGCAGGGTGCCGAACATCACCAGCAGTTCCGGGCGGATGTCGCCGATCAGTTTCAGCACTTCATCATCCGGCACCCCACCGCCGGCGAAGCGCACCGAGTAGCCATCGGCTTCAAAAAGATCGGCACAGATTTGCCCGCCGAGTTCTTCCGGTTCGGCATGGCCGCAAAAAATCAGGACGTTTTTGCCGTTCAATTCCTTCTTCGGCAGTTGGGCAGTGAGTTGATCGGTCAGGCTGCGGTTCAGGCGGGTGGCCATGTTGAGCATGGCGATGGTAATGCGGTCTTCGCGGTAGAGGGTTTGGAGCAATTCCATGGTTGGCCAGACCAGATTGGTCAACATCTGGTAAGGAGTGGTGCCGTCTGACAGGCTGTTATCGACGAGCAAACGGGCGATGACCCGATCGCCGCCGAGCAGTGATTCGAGATAGGATTGGGACAAGGCGATTGAACCGTGTGAAACCGAATCGGACGAAGCGTGCGACATTGGGTGTTCTCCGGGAAAAGCATCGGCTCCAAGCCATGCTTCACCATTTTAACGTTTGGAGGCATCCTTGCCGCCTTTGTATTCTTTCAAATGTTATCCATTTTAACACTTGACCGTTCATCATCGGTGAACACGTTGAGTTTTCTTTACCTATATTTACATTTAGGGGGTTGACTTGGAACGTTTTACGACAAAATAACCGGTTCCAAATGCTGGAAGTTCTAATGTAAAGTTATTGTTAACAACGGTTAATGATTTTTCATCCACATTGACAAATTGGGAAGAGTGATCGGGTGGGTCATTCACCTGAAAACCGGCATTTTTTGCCGGTTGGTTGGAAAGATTGAGGACGAAAACATGAATCGAGCCCTCCATCCCCAGCCGCCATGTGACTTCTAAGGGAGGTTTGACGTTGACTGTCACTTCTTTGGGATTGGCGGGAAGGGCCAGGATGGGAGCCAGTTCTGTCAGTCGCCGATTCTGAATGGCCATCTCGACCGACACCGGACTCGGCGTGGCATCATAGACGAATGGGTTGAATTGCTGCGGGAAGTAGATGATCCCCTTCACGCCGTGAATGATGGCGTGCCAGATTTCGGCCCGCAGTTCATCAGGACTGACGCCGCGTGTTTCTTTGGGGTTCCACGCCAGTCGCTGCGAAGAAGTTTCGATGAACGCGAACTGCGGTTTGCCGCCCGAAAGCTTACGGCAAATATCAACCGCTTCCCCCATCCGGGGAATCCAGGTCGGCTGATTCCAGCCGGTGATCGGATAAAGATCGTTGGCTATCCAGTCGGCGGATTTGAAGTACTGCTCATAGACCACCCGGGGCGTTTTGCGAAACAGCACCCCCCCGCCGGAGACGCTCAGAAACACCGGCAACTCCGGGGCCGCCTTCTTCCACTCCGCATATTGGTCCGCCAACCCCTCCGGATCGAGCCGCTTTAAATCCGGTTCATCGATATGCATCCAACCCAGCAGATACGGTTCCTTAGAATCCGCTTTCAAATCCGGGCGCGGTTGACGAATCATGAACAACCCGTTGGCCGCCGCCGTTTCGGTCCATTCGTCGATGCTGACATGATTGGATTGATGCTCGAAACCGATGACGGTGTTCACGCCGCGCGCTTTCCAGAGCGGCATGGCGGCAATCGGCGGATACCAGACGGCAATGATGAAGGAAGGCGGGGTTGGACGGGTCGTGGAATTTTCGCCCGGTCGAATACGGCGGGTTTCATCGCGGGGCAAACGCTCGGTGCGAGGGATGGGGAGCAACGGCCGGGTCGATGGCGCGGTTTGCGCGAGGGCATTTGAAACGCAACAGTTGACAAGGAGTACGGTCAAAATAAACCGTGTTGCAGATGTTCGAAAGTCGGGGTACGCGGGCCATCGCATTCGTCTTTCCAGTCCCCTGCCCCCTTGTACTCAAGCGGGGAGGGTTAGGGTGAGGGGTCTTTCTTGTTACTGCAAAAGGCGTAATGTCTCAACTTGGCGGACAAGAAAAGGCAAGACCCCTCACCCTAACCCTCCCCCCGGAGTACGGAGGGGAGGGGACCGGCAAGTCTCACCGCAGCTTCGTATCGCTATTGCTGATGCCGCGCAACGCCAACGTCAGCGCATCCACATTACTCGCCAATCGCTTGGCCTCCGCCACATCGATGATCTGCCGGTTGAACAAATCCGTCAGATGCTGATCGAAGCTTTGGCTGCCCGATTCGCGATTGCCGACGCAGCCTTTCAGCTTGTCAAACTCACCTTCCATGATGTACTTCCGCACCAGCGGCGTGGCCATCATGATCTCATTTACCGGGATGCGCCCCGCCCCATCGCGCCGCTTGGCCAGACGCTGGCAGACAATCGCGTTCAGGTTCATTGCCAACTGTTCCTGCTGAAGCGCCTCCTGCCCGGGCAGAAACAGCGATGTCAGTCGGCCAATGGTCATCGGGGCATTCGTGGCGTGAACCGTCGTAAAAACCAGGTGGCCCGTGTCAGCCGCGCGAAGGGCGGTGGTCAGCGAGAAACTATCTCGGATTTCACCGATCAAAATCACGTCGGGATCCTGACGCATCATGGCCCGCAAGGCATATTCAAAGCTCTCGCTGTCCGCACCCACCTCCACCTGACTGACAAGGCTCTTGGCGTTCTCGTGCTGATATTCGATCGGATCCTCGACCGTCAAAATTCGCTCGGAACGGGTGCGGTTGATCTTACCGATCACCGCCGCGAGGCTGGTCGATTTACCGCTGCCGGTGGTGCCGGAGACGATGACGATCCCGCGCTGGAAATCCGCCATCTTCTCGATTTGCACGGGAAGATTCAGTTCCTCGAAGTTGGGGATCTTCGTCACGATTCGCCGCATCACCAGTGCCAATCTTTCACGGCTATGGAAGATGTTGGTTCGGAATCGGGCCAGACCGGGCAGGGCATAGGCGATGTCGACCGAGCCTTTGTGCTCCAGCAGGTTGCGCTTGTCCGCCGGGTCTTGCTGGCGGGTGAGAATCTGCTCGACATATTCCTTCATCGCGTCATCGGGCAGGGCGGGCACATCCAGGAACTTGGCCTTGCCATCGACGCGAATCATCGGGACCGAGCCGGCCTGCAAGTGCAGATCCGACCCGTTGATTTTGACGGCGGTCTTCAGGTAGTCGTCGAGCTTGAGCCGACGTTCTTCCACTTTGATCTCGGTCGGTTCGACAATGGCGGCGGTACTCATGGGTAAAACCTGGGTGAGTGATTTCGGCTGAAAAAATCGCCGCAAAACAACGGCGGCGTGGATCTATTCTAGCGTGGGGAAGGTGGCGGTGGCAACTGATTTTCGCCTCTGATCCACCGGCGAATGCAGACTACTTTCTGCGGCATTACGTGGCATGGGCATTCTGCCCATGTCCGCGGTACTCCGCGATGTCGATCGGTACTCCGGTCGACTAAAACAAGAGCGCAGCGATCCGGCATGATAGTTCGCGGAAGTTCGCTGCGCTATTGCTGGGTCGACCGGAGTACCGGTCAACGCCGTGGAATACCACGGCCATCGGCAGGTTGCCGATGCTACGAAAATGCCGCACGAAAGTGCTGTGAGCCGTTTCGATCCAATGCATCCGCCGGGGATTTCGCAAAAAGCCCCACTCTGCGGTACAACACGGCGGAATCTTTTCGACCGAGGAATCAATATGGAAATTTGGATCGTCGCTTGCGCCGTCGGGGCCTTGCTCGTGCGGATGGGGTTGGCCTTGTACACCTGCGGGCTGGTTCGCGCAAAAAATGCGGGCGCGGCTGTGCTGCGCCATATGGCCGACCTATGCCTTGCCACGCTTGCATTCTGGGCCGTGGGCATGGCAGTGTTGAATCCAACCGGTGAGCCCTCCTGGATTGCCCTCAACCATCTCTTCGGATTGCGCGGGATCGACGCCATCGTGCTCGCGCCGCATCTCTTGATGATACTGACCGCGATTTTAATCGCGTCCGGCGTGGTCGTCGGGGCGCTCTCGGAGCGCTCGCGATTCTGGCCGTCATTGGCAAGCTCATTGCTTCTCGGTGGCATTCTCGTCCCGCTGCTGGCGCGTTGGTGCAGGCATGGAGGATGGCTGGGGAAGATGCACTTTCACGATCTCGCCGGCGCATCCTTCATCCACGTCGCCGCCGGATGTTGCGCGGCGACGGGGGCGACCGTGTTGGGCGCGCGCAACGGAAAATACAATCGCGATGGATCCTCAAACGTCATCCCCGGCCATAGCCTGCCGTTGGCATCGGCGGGGGTCATGCTCATCCTCGTCGGGTGGTTTCCCTATCTGTTGGGATTTGGATCCAATGCCGGAGGTTTTCTCGGTTCGATCGCACTGAATGCCCTGCTGACCGCCGCCGCCGCCGGATTGGCGAGCCTCGCGGTGTCGCATGTTCGATACGGCAAACCGGATATCTATCTGACCCTCAGCGGCATCATGGGCGGCCTGGTCGCCGCGACGGCAGGGGCGGATGTGATGACCAATCTTTCCGCGGTCGCCACCGGCGCGATCGCCGGAATCCTCATTCCGGTGCTGATGCTTCAAATGGATCTGGTCTGGAGAATCGACGACCCCACCGGCGCATTGGTGATCCACGGCGTCGGTGGAGCCTGGGGAATCCTGGCCACCGGATTGATGGGATCGAGCGGGTACGTGATGGGCCGTCTTCAATTCATCGGCAGGCAGTTGATCGGCCTCGGTGTCGTCGCCGGGCTCACCATCGCGATATCAGCGGGCATGTTTTTAGCCCTGCGAAACATGGCGAACCTGCGGGCGCGCGAAGAGGACGAATTCGACGGGCTGGATCTGGCCGAGCATGATATCGGTTCGTATCCCGACTTTCAGCAGACGACGATCAAGAGCTACCACCTGCGAGAGGCTTAAAAATCCCATGGCGCATCGCATCAATCATTCGATCCTGTCCGCGGCAATGACTGCGCTGCTATGGCTGGGCGGCGCGCCGGCCTTGGCGGCGGATCTACCCGCGCCTACGGGCCTTTTGTGCAATCTTCTCGCCGACCCCGCCAAAACGGTGATCTTCGATGCCCACCCGAGATTTAGTTGGATCGTGAATGCGCCGGGCGTCGATCAAATCCAGTCGGCCTACGAAATTTCCATCGCCTCCTCGACGACGGATTTGAAACACGAGACGCCTTATCTTTGGAGTTCCGGGAAAGTGATTTCCGAACAAAGCATCGCCGTGGTGTTCGTGGGGAAACCCCTGACGGCCGACCGCGAATACACTTGGAAAGTGCGGACGTGGACCGGCGATAAGCAGTCGGAATGGTCGATCCCGCAAACGTTCAGGCTGGGCGAAATCGAGCGGGGAGAAAAAGAGGATCGGTTTACCGTCAGCCGCGAACCGCTGGCGCAGACGATCATCGTGCCGAAAAAATTTGTCGAGGTGGGGGAGGGTCGCTATTTCATCGACTTCGGTCGCGCGGCTTACGCGGCGCTGAAGCTGAAAATCGACAGCCCGCAGGCGGGAACCAAGATCATCGTGCATCTCGGGGAGGCACTATCCAAGCCGTCTGTCGTGAATCGTAAACCGGGTGGGTCGATTCGGTATCAGCGGGTGGAGATGGAATTGAAAGAGGGGATGCGGGAATACACCGTGCTGCTGGACGCGCGGGATGCCCGTCGAATGCCGCCGGAGATCGGCGCGGCGATGCCGTTTCGATATGTAGAGATCGAGAATGCACCCGCCATGGATGTCGCATCGGTTCGGCAGATCGCCGTGCATTATCCGTTCGATGAAAGCGCCGCGAAATTTGAATCCTCCGACAAGACGCTGAACGATGTATGGGAACTCTGCCGTTACAGCATTAAGGCCACCAGCTTTTGCGGCTTGTACGTGGATGGAGATCGCGAGCGACTGCCCTACGAAGCCGATGCGTACCTCAATCAATTGGGCCACTACTGCGTCGATCGCGAATACACGCTCGCGCGCTATAGCCATGAATATCTGATCCAGCACGCGACATGGCCGACCGAATGGCCGATGCATTCCGTGTTCATTGCCTGGTCGGATTATCTTTACACGGGCGACACCGCGAGCCTCCTCGCGTTCTACGAGGACCTGAAAGCCAAAACACTTTTTCGGCTGGAGCGCGCGGATGGTTTGATCAGCACGATCCAACCGAAAGTATCGAAGGAAATTTTGGATTCGCTGCATGAATCGCGGCTGGCGGATATCGTCGATTGGCCGATGAGCGAGCGCGACAAATTTGAGATGAAGCCGGTGAACGCAGTGGTGAATGCGTTCCATTATCGGGCGATGTTATTGATGGCTATTTTGGCTGATGCTGCGGGCAAGCCGGAGGATGAAGCGTTCTTTCGTAAAGGCGCTGAAAAAGTCGCGAACTCATTCAATCGCGTTTTCTTTGACGAGCAGACCGGGTTGTACGTGGATGGCGAGGGCAGCCGGCACAGTTCGTTACACGCCAACATGTGCGCGCTGGCGTTTAATCTTGTCTCGAAGGAGGATCAACCGAAAGTCGCCGAGTTTGTTCGCGGAAAAGGGATGGCGTGCAGCGTCTATGGATCGCAATATCTCATGGAGGCGCTTTATCGCAGCGGTCATGCCGATCATGCGCTTTCGCTGCTGACCTCACGCGGCGATCGCAGTTGGGCGCACATGCTTTACGATGTCGGCAGCACGATCACCCTCGAAGCGTGGGACAATAAATTTAAACCGAACCAGGATTGGAACCACGCCTGGGGCGCGGCCCCCGCCAACGTCATCCCCCGACTGCTAATGGGGGTTGAACCGATCAAGCCCGGCTTTCGCAAGCTGCGCATTAAGCCACAACCGGGCGGTTTGAAATGGGCCACACTCGGCCTGCCGACGATTCGCGGGACGGTACACGTCGATTTTAAATCGTCGCCGAAACAGTTCGATCTGAACGTCACGCTGCCCGCCAACACCACCGCCGAAGTGTGGGTGCCGCGACTGGGGACGGAGGATGTCAACGTGACGATCGATGGCGTGCGAAAACCGCTCGATCGCTACGGTGATTTTCTGATTCTTAAATCACTCGGCTCCGGGCCGCATCGAATCGTGCGGGAAATTCCGTAATTCGGTGAAGGTTCGAGAGTACGACGACTCTTCATTATTTAGCCGCCTCGCTTGCGAGGCGCGTCTGGCGGCATGATCGCTCCGACACGGATCGCAAACGAGACCGGCTAAATAATCACGGCGATGAACTTCAGAGCTTCTGAAAAAAACGATCCGTTCGCGAAACCGAATCGCTTTCATCAAACAGATTGAATCGCCGACGATACATCTTGTACGGAATCAAACAGACTTGTTCACACACGGATTGAACCATGATGAAACTTGGAATGATGCTAACCGCCGTTGCTCTGATTGTTGCCGCCACCCTCCTTCCCGCGCGGGCAGAGGATAAGCTAAAGGTCCTGCTGATCGACGGGCAGAACAATCACGACTGGAAGGCGACCACGCCGGTACTGAAATGGATGCTGGAAGACACCGGCCGGTTCGCGGTGGAAGTGTCGACGACGCCTCCCGCCGCTGCCCGGCCTCCGCAGGCGCCCAAGGGCGACGCGACCGAAAAGCAGAAAACCGCGTACGCCACGGCTCAGGCGAAATGGAAATTGGAGCACGCGGCGATGGAGCAAACCGGCAAGCCGCAGTGGGAAAGCTGGCATCCGGATTTCAAGAAGTACGCCGTCATCGTGTCGAACTACAACGGCGATTCCTGGCCGCTGGCGGTGCAGAAGGAATTCGTCGACTACGTGAAAGGGGGCGGCGGGTTGGTCATCGTCCATGCCGCCGACAATTCTTTCGGCGATTGGCCGGAATATAACGAGATGATCGGCCTGGGCGGGTGGGGCGGGCGCAATGAAAAATCGGGCCCGATGGTCCGCTGGAAAGACGGCAAATTCACCCGCGATGAAACCCCCGGTGCCGGTGGCACGCACGGCAAGCAGCATGAGTTCATCGTCGAAGCCCGCGACACCGAGCACCCGATCATGAAAGGCTTGCCAACGAAGTGGAAGCACACCGCCGATGAACTGTATTCCAAGCTGCGCGGGCCGGCGAAGGACATGCAGATTCTCGCCACCGCCTACCACGCCGCCGATCAAAACGGCACCAGCGAAAATGAGCCGATCCTCATGGTGATTTCATACGGCAATGGGCGTGTGTTTCACACGACGCTCGGGCATGGCGTGGTGTCGATGAGCAGTCTCGGTTTTCAAGTGACCCTGGATCGCGGCACCGAATGGGCCGCGACCGGAAAGGTCACGCTTCCCGCCCCAACGGCTGAAGCATTAACCGCCGACAAAGCCGCCGTTCGACCTCCGCCGGAGAGTGCGTTGCCTGCGAAGAAGTAGAAGCGTTCCTAACCTGACTCCCCTTAGATAGTACAAGTACAAATAACAAAGCCCCGCCAACGGCGGTTCACACTTCCGAAAAAAAAGAATGACTCCCGCAGGGGAGTCGGAGGTTGGAGGCGGCGAGCAGGCGGCTATGCCGCCTGGATGTTTCGCATCGCTCCGTCAATCCCGGTCTTATCAGCGCAAAGAAAAGGAGCCGCCTCACGTGAGGCGACTCCCATCCGGGAAGAACACTATTTTGTAGCACCTGATGGTGCGGGGATCGATTCAGTCCCCGGGGAATTCATAGATTCTCCATTTCTGTTGGCGGGGAGTTCAAATCCTTTCGGTTCATGGTGATCGGTAGAAGCAAGGATGATGCCAGCACGTTCCTCCGCTCCTTTGACGAATAAGGCGTTTTGCGATCCTTCGATCGTGCCATCCGAGTGCCAGAGGTGAGTCACGGGTTTTTCAAACGGGCCACCTTGTCTCTTCGGTCCCCTCCCCCCATGTACTCATGGGGGGAGGGTTAGGGTGAGGGGTTCTTTCTTCATGGTGAGAACAGGTGAGATTTCTCGACTCGGCTGAAGAAAAAGGCAAGACCCCCTCACCATAACCCTCCCCCCGGAGTACCGGGTGGAGGGGACCGGAAATTTAAATGCGATGGCCCTGCGCCGACTCTCCCGCGGCGCTAAAACTCCG
>JANXVV010000243.1 GCA_025351525.1 Humisphaera sp.
CGCGTTTTTTTCCCGGAACGAAAAACGCGTGCCTTCGGCACAGCCGCTAAAAAAATAACCGATTTCAGAAGACCGACGATTCTATTATAGACTATCCGCCTGGACAAAATTGAGCACGACCGCCTGGACAATGCTCCCTTCACCTATAACTGGCAACTTCCCCACTTCCCCACTTCCTCACTTCACCCCGGCTTCAACACCGCCTTTACAATACTCCCCCCGTGCATTTTCTCGAAGGCTTCATGCCATTGACTGATCGGCCAGACCCCGCCGACGATGGGCTTCACGTTCAGCGCCCCGGTCGACAGCAGCCGAATCACGCGTTCCCAGATCGGCCAGTTATGACTGAAGCTGCCGCGAAGCGTGATGTTTTTCTGCACGAGCGGATCGAGCGAGAAATTCAAAGGTTGCGGTCCCCAACCTACTTTGCTGATCCACCCGTTGGGGCGAACGACTTGAATTGCGCTCTTCAGGGTTGCCGATACACCCGCCGCATCGATCGCGCCGTCCACACCGAGACCATCGCCGGCCGTGGCCCATTCCGTCAATCCGTCAACGATCGGTGTGCAGCCATACTGCCGGGCGACGTCCAGCCTCACGCGATCCCGTTCAAGTCCAACCACCGCCACCTCCGCCCCCTGCAATCTTGCGACGGCGGCACAGAGCAGCCCGATCGGGCCCGGGCCGAAGATCACCACGCGATCGCCGGGTTTGATATGGCCGCCGTTGACGACGGAGTTGTAGGCCACGCAACAGGGCTCGGTCAGGCAGGCCGTCTCGAACGGCAGACTGTCGGGCAGACGATGCAGGCAGCGGGCGGGAACGCGCACGAAACGAGTCATCGCCCCATCCACACCATAGCCGAAACCCTTGCGGGTCGGGTCGAGATTATAAAGCCCCTGTCGGCTCATCGGGTTGTCCGGATCGATGACCGCCGCCGTCTCGCTCACACCCCGATCCCCTTCTTTCCAGGCCTTCACGCGATCCCCGGTTTCGCGCACCACCCCCGCGAATTCATGCCCCAGCACCACCGGATAATTCACCGGCCAGCTATGATCGGAAGTCCACTGGTGCAAGTCGCTCCCACACACGCCGACTGCTCCCACTTCCAGCAAAACATCCTCCGGCCCGATGGACGGCCTGGGAATCTCGCGAAGCTCGACCGAATGCTTTTCCGGCGAGAAATTGACAACCGCTTCCTGATTCATGTCGATCTCCAGATTGAAACATTCTCGACCAAACGCCGCGGCGACCAATTGTCATCCCGAATTATTTCAAAGCGTTCTCCGGAAATGGCCCCGCTTGCGGCTTTGCCTTCGACCAATCCGAAATCCCAATGATCCCCAATGCAAAACGCGAAGCACTACCCCACTGCGGCGTATCGGCGGATTTCACAACCTCCCAGAGGGGCCGTTTCCGCTTTCCAAGCCCCGTCCCAGTGAGCGGCCAGATGCCCAGTTTCAAACCGCCTTCCCGCGCGGCATCCACCTGCCGATGGAGAATGAATGCCTCGACACCCGGTGTCGCACTGATTCGCCGATAGGCCAGCGCATATGCCGCCGCCTGGATCAGTTCCGACTCCGGCGTATCACCGGCGTGCAGCCCTTGTTCAGAAAAAATCAACCGCCGGGGCGCTCCATCGCACAGCATCTTCTTCCGCCGCAGATAGTCCGCCAAGACTTCGATGTTTTTAAAGGTGATCCGGGGCGAGTCATAGGCGAACGTGGCGGTTTTATCGTTCCAGAATTTCGGTTGGAAAAGATTTTCAGGGTAAGGATGCTGGGCGACATGCCATGGAAAATTTCCTTCCCTGGCCATCAGACTCGCCAGCGCATCGATCAAGCCACGACCCGCAAGATGCCGGGTGGAGTCCTTGCTCATCGGCATCGCCCAGAAGTGATCGAACGATGCGAAGACCGGAACATTGGCCTTCACGTTGCGGACCGACAGCCAAGCCAGACGAAGCTCGTCTGCATATTGCCGTGCCACTTCCGCGAGAGTCGCCGGCCCCATGTTGTGCCACTCCCAATGGCTCTGCACCTCGTTGCCGATGATCCAACCGCCCACGCTGCCGTACCGCCGGTCGCCGCGACAATAGCGGTCGGTGATGAACTCGAACAGCGCGCGGAAGTGAAGAACGCCCTCTTCATCGGTCAGGTTGAACGCCCCCATTTTGTTGGGTGCGTGTTTCAGATCCGTCTTGGGATGGGTCAGCACACCCGGCGTTGGCACGTGGTTGGTCACCACGCCAACGGCATTGATTCCGGCATCCGTCAACTCGCGGGTCGTGCGATCGAGAGCACGGATCGTGTCGGGGTTGAACCAGATTCGCCGCCCATCCACCACGCGCGAGATGGCGTCATCGCGCCGGCTCTCGTCGAGATGAATCATCGCCGCCGCATTGAGATTGATGTGGGTATGCCTTACCCCCAGTTCGACCAAATCCTTCACATCGACCGGGCACGAGGCGCCTTTAATGCTTGCCGGCCACACGAGCGAGGGAGGCGTAAAATTGAGGAAATGAAGATCATCCACATACTTTTGCGAGCCGATTTTTTTTCCGGTGGCGCGCTGAAACAGTTGGAATTTGTGGAACATCCGATCCACCGGTCCGGCCAGACGTGCGACGGCGATTTTAGTATCGCCGTGCAGGGGGCCTTCCCATACATTCACTCCCTGGTCCGCACGGGTGGAGTCGGCATGAAGCGGGAAGGCGAGAAGTTGAAATGGCCCGACGCCCCGCACGATGAAATCGATGTTATTTTCCGTCACGGATGCGGAACGAATTGAAGCAGTTTCATCGGCTAAAAGAACATCGGCGCGGGCTACTACCACACTCGCCGCCAACATGGCGGCGGACTTGATGAGATTTCGACGGGTGACAACAGAGACGCCAGCGTTTTTAGAGTTCAACACTGGCTCTTTTACCGTAGATTTCGCAGCGCGTTGAGCGCCAAAACCCTCGCACTTGGCATTCCGGTCCCCTCCCCCCATGTACTCATGGGGGGAGGGTTAGGGTGAGGGGTCTTTTCTTCGTAATGATAAAATGTTGCATTCCTCGACTCGGCAGAATTAAAAGGCAAGACCCCTCACCCTAACCCTCCCCCCGGATTACCGGGGGGAGGGGACCGGAAATCGCAAATGCGATCGCCCCGTTAAGCGCCTCTCCACGATTGCATTGGTGGTCATCGCGATTATCTTTCCTCCTGCCATGGATAAATTGCAGGGACAACTTCTGGTCGCCTCGCCGCAAATGCAGGAGGCGAACTTTCATCGCACGGTGATTCTGATCGTTCGGGATGAGGAGGACGGGACGATGGGCCTCGTGCTGAACCGCACGCTGGAATTGTCGGTGGAGGAAGCGTGTGAAAAAGTGTTGGAAATACCCTGTGCGGTGGATGGATTTGTGCATGCGGGCGGGCCGTGCGATGGGCCGTTGATGGTGATTTATGAGGGCGAGGCCTACGGCGAGGCGATGGGCGATGTGGAGGTGCTGCCTAAAATCTGGTTCATCACGAGTAAAGATGAAATCGAGACGCTGCTGGCGGATGGATCGGGCCGGCTCAAGTGCTTTATCGGATACGCCGGTTGGGGAACCGGGCAGTTGAAGGCGGAAATGGAAGCCGGTGCCTGGATTCTTCTCGCGGCCACTTCAGAACACATCTTCAGCACCGACATTAAACAATGGTCCAAACTGATGACGCAGTTGACGCTCCCGAATGAGATCGACCCGAAACGAATTCCAGACGATCCCTCCACGAACTGACCAATTCCTGGCAGGGTCACCTCAGGTGACCCATGACGGGTTCAATTCACGGGTTTAAGCATCACTTGTCTCAAATCCATCACCGCCGCATGGGGTTTGGTTTGCGGCTTCACCGAAAGCGTGTAAGACCCCGCCTTCAAATCGATCGTCCCGATATTCCGTTCGACGAAGTTTTGAAAATGGCCCGTATCCTCGACGGTCATTTTGAGGATTTGATCGGCCACGGTGAATTCGACTTCCGATCCACCGCTGCCCGTGCCGCAACCTTGCAGGGGAAGCACCTGAAATTTTCCGGGGGTCTTCACGATGAAATCCCAACTGACCCAGTCCTCTTTTCGGGTCCAGTAACCCACCGTATTTTTTTCCGGTTTCGGCTCATAGCGGACGGTTTTCCCGTGGATGGTGACGTCGCGAGAATGCAGCAAGATGGAGCCGTCGGCGGAAGGCTCGATCGGGCGGGTCGCGGGCTGCGTCGCCGGGCCTGTGGCAGGCGCGGCGGCGATGAGAAATGCCATTGGAAACGCGAGTAGCGAGGCCAGAAAAAAACTTCGGATCATCCTCTAATCGTACCGGGGAATCAGCGGGAGGCAAAATCCGATTTTGCAGGACGACTGCATTTGGCTTTCCGGGTCCCCTCCCCCCGTGTACTCATGGGGGGAGGGTTAGGGTGAGGGGTCTTTTCTTCCCGGCGGAAACGCCTGACATTTTTTGAACCCGATGAAAAAAAGGGCAAGACCCCTCACCCTAACCCTCCGCCCGGAGTACCGGGTGGAGGGGACCGGAAATTTAAATGCGATGGCCCTGCGCCGACTCTCCCGCGGCGCTAAAACTCCG
>JANXVV010000074.1 GCA_025351525.1 Humisphaera sp.
CCACAGGTCGCGGTACTCCGAGACCTGTGCTGGCCTTGCCGAAAGACACAGGTCTAGAAGTACCGCGACCTGTGGCACCCGACCCACAAGCGCAAGTCATTTCGAGCCCGTTCCTCGCTAGGGAAAAGAACATGGGCGAGACGCCCATGCTACCTTTGTCGATCGTTCACGCCCGCGTCATCCAGCGTTTGATCAGAGTCGCGCCCACATCGGGGTTTTCCTTGACGAGATTCGAGACTTGCTCGATGACCTGTTGGGCGCGGATGGTCTCCTCATCCAGCTCGATGCCGTCAAGAGCTTGGCCACCCTCGCCCACCTCCGCCGCGTCATCATGCACGAAGGGTTTGAAGCCTGATTTCGCCATCATGGCATCGACCGTCACGCCGGTGGTGGGCATTCCGATATGATTCATCACCCCCGCGCCGGCGAGGCCGGCCACCGGGCTCGATCCTCCTTTGCGAACCATCATGGAAACCATAAACAAGCTCGCCAGCGCCAAAACACCCAGCACGATGTCTTTCCCATGGCTGCCCAGTAGCAACGCCACGCCACTGGTGGCCTGTGCGGTGACTTCGGCGGCGACGGGCAGCAGATCGACATAGGCATCCAAAGCCAGTACATCATCCGAAGGTAGGTTCAGGCAGAACTTGACTTGGCCACGGTAACTGTCGAGATGTTTTTTGATGTAGGGTTCGATCACCGCCTCGCTCGGGTCTTTGTCCGTGCGGGTCTCAGTCTTGAAGGCCTTGATAAAGAAACTGCGGGGCAGGGCGACCGATGCGGAAGTGACGGACATCATTCCCGCCGGGGCTTTGATCACCGTGACGGTTTTACCGAAACGATTATCAATTTTTTCAGTGGTCTTCTCGGTGTTGCCGGTCTGTGAATCACCGGACCCGCCGCCCGCCCCGATTTCCATTCCTTTGTTCGAGCCGGTGTTCGGATTCACCCCGACATCGCCGGAAGGGCGACCTCCGGTGCTCGTGGTCTGCACCTCCGTGGTCGTCTCTGAAGCGCGGGAAGCAATGCCCTTGGGATCGTACGTTTCGGAAGTGGTCAGACTGGAATCCGTTTTTTGCGTGACGTTGACGTGTACCATGACCCCGTCGCAAAACTGCAATTGCTCGACCACTTTTTTCGCGTAATAGGCTTCGTTTTGCTGAATGGCTTCCAGCAGGGTTCCGGCAATCACCCCGCCGTCACCCCCTTCCTCATCGTTGCCGGAGAGGCGCGATATTCCATCGACGATCACGCTGACGTGCGACCGCTGCAATCCCGCGACCGAACCGGCGACCCAGTCGGCGATGGCGGTGACCAGTCGGCTGTCGGCCCTTCGACCCGTCTGCATGATGACCGACGCCGACGCCTTGGCCGTGATCGGATTGTCCATCCGCCGTTTCTCGGTGGTGTCCAGTTCCACCCGCGCACTCTTCACGCCCGGGAAAAAGCGGATGACCTCCGCGATGGAAGTCTGGCGGGCTTGGTTGAAAAGAGCCTGGGTAGTTTCGTGCGGATTGAGCGGGTTGCCCATTTTCCCCATGAGATCGGTGAAAGCGCTGGAAGTGTCGCGGGGAAGAAGTTGCTGGGCGGCAAGCTCACCGAGCGCCTCATACTGCCGATCGGCGGGTACGAGAATGCGACTGCCGGAAGGAGTGAAGGGAATGTTTCGCGATCGCAGGCTCGCGGTGATGCGGCTGAAATCCTCCGCCGCGAAATCCTGCTCGAGCAATGCCGCCATCTCAGCGGTGCCCGCGTAACGGCCCCACCAGGCGAGGGTCATCAGCATGATCGCCACCAGCGACACCGACAGCATTTTCTGGCTGGCGGTGAGTTGGTCGAACTGCGCCTGTAACCGCCCGAGTTGAGACTTCAGAAAATCCATGGCCTGCCTTCCTTGGCATACTCCCCGGCTCCGCCGGAGAGGATCTGCGATGAAAAATTACATCCTTCGGTCGACGAACAGAATTACCATAGATCGATCCCTCAATGCAAATGACAAATCGTCAATTAGATCGGAATATTTTTAATTTCGTCGTAAGCTTCCATCAACTTCGAGCGAATCGCCAGCAGCGTCTTGAAGGCAAGGTCGGATTTTTCCATTGCCGTCATCACCCCGGTGACGTTTTCACTCTTGCCGGTCACCAGATCCTCCACCGCCTTCGTCGCATCCTGCTGCATGCGAGAGACTTCACCGATGCTGTTTTTCAGCGCATCGGCAAAGCTCGATGCGCCGGCGCCTCCTGCGCCCGAAGGTGTCGCAGGCGAAACTCCGCCCCCCGCGAGTTTGCCCAGACTCAAGTTGTTATTGACTCCGTGAATCATAAGAAGAAGTGGTTAGTAGGAAAGAAGTGGTTAGTGGTTAGTAGGAAGGAAAATGCTGTGGGGTTGCGGCAGATGCGATTTCCCGCATCTACTAACCACTAACCACTTCTTTCCTACTAACCACTTCCTCAAGCTATCAACCTCAGTGCGGCATTCAGCATGGATTTATTCACTTCCATCGTCGTGACATTCGCTTCGTAGGCTCGCGATGCTTCCAGCATGTTGACGTATTCGGTCGAAAGATCGATGTTCGGGAAGCGAACGTTGCCGTCCTTGTCGGCATCGATATTGGTCGGGTCGTGGACTTTGCGGAACGCGGCGTCGTCGAGCTTGATTTCTTCGACATGCACACCCGGCGCCTTGTGATTATCGGGTTGCCCCGGCGCGAAAACGGCGAACCGGCGGCGATAGGGATTGGGCTTACCGGCGGCATCGTGCGTGGTATTCATGTTCGCCGTGTTCGCCGCGATGGTGTCCATGCGGATGCGCTGGGCCGTAAGGGCGCTGCTGCTAATATCCAAAGAGTCAAACATAAAAACCTCTCATCGTGCTTCGTTTAGCGGTGGCCCGGAGGGCCGCGTGTTTCCGACATTCAATCATCGCACTCCACTAACTCACTCGTTCCTTCAAAGCCATATCCATCTGCTGAAACTGTTTCCGAAGCAGTTCGATGATCATGTTGTGCAACATGCCGTTCTTGGCCTGATCGCTCATCAGCGATTCCATCGAACGGTTATTGCCATCGTGCGATAGGATGCCGCGCGTAGGATGCTCGACCGCGGCGGTGAGATCATCAAAACCCGTCGACCCGGGGGCTTGGGCATCGCGCTTCTCGACGCGCTCTCGAAGCAATCCCTCGAACTTTTTGACGTCCAAATCCTTCTGCCGATACCCAAGCACATCGACGTTGGCGACATTCTCGGTGAGCAGCTTGGCCCGCGCTTCCGTGAACTGAAGCATCTGCTCCAATACCGGCGCGCTGGTCTGACTCATCAACTTCTGTAAGAACATAAGATGACCTCGCAAAGTCAAACCGCGTGCCAATTCGATTCGCCGACGAATCCGCCATTCGGTTTTCGGATCGCCGCGCAACATTCGCGCGGCGGCGCAATTTATGCGCCCACTTCCACCAGATTCGTTTCCTCTTCCCGCCATTTTTTCAGCTTCATTCCCAGCGTGCGAATCCCGATGCCCAGTGCCCCGGCCGTTTTAATTCGATGTCCTTTAAATCGCTCCAGCGTACTGAGAATCACCTGTTTCTCGACATCCGCCAAAGGTCGCCCGGCTAGATTTCCCCCCGATGATCCGAGGTCGCCGTGCAGCTTGAGCCAGGGTTCGATCGTCACCGCCCGCACGACGCCGGCTTCACTTTCCAACACACCGGCGCGCTCGATGATGTTCTGCAATTCTCGCACGTTGCCGGGCCATGCATATTTTTGCAGCAGGCGAACCGCTTCCGGTTCGATATGCCGAAAGACGTTAGACTCGCGCTTCGAGATGGCATGGAGGAAATGCCGCACGAGTTCAGGAATATCCTCGACTCGATCTCGAAGCGGCGGCAAATCGATCGGCACCACATTGAGCCGATAAAACAGATCCTGCCGAAACCGGCCCTCTTTCACCTCTTTAGCCAGATCGCGATTCGTCGTGGCGATCACGCGGACATCCACCTCCTGGGTCACGCTCGATCCCACCCGCTCAAACGCGCTCTCCTGCAACACCCGCAGAAGCTTGGCTTGAAGTCCCGGGGCGATCTCACTGATCTCGTCGAGCAGGATCGAGCCGCCATCCGCCAGTTCAAATCGGCCTCGGCGAAGGCGGTCGGCACCGGTGAAGGCACCCTTCTCATGGCCGAACAATTCCGACTCGAGCAAATTTTCAGATAGAGCCGCACAGTTGACCGCGAGCATCGGTTTATCGCGGCGAGGCGAGGCGAAGTGAATCGCGCGGGCCACCATCTCCTTGCCCGTGCCCGACTCGCCGCAGATCAAAACGGTGGCATTGCTGCGGGCGACGAGCTCAACTTTTTTCTTGACTTCCGCCATCCCCGCCCCGCCGCCGATGACCGGGCGCGGGCCGTTGCTTTCATTCATTCGCCGCAGCACGGCGTTCTCTTTCACCAATCGACTATGCTCCAAAGTCCGATCGACCAGCAGCTTGATTTCATCGCCATCGAATGGTTTTTGAATGTAGTCATACGCGCCCAGCTTCATCGCCTCGACCGCATTGCTGACCGTCGCGAAAGCCGTCATCAACACCACGGGCATCTCCGGGCGAAGCCTCTTTGCCTCGGCGAGCAATTCAATCCCGGTCATTCGCGGCATCTTCAAATCCGAGACGAGCAGGTCGAATCGCGAAGCCACCAGTCGCGCCACCGCCGCCTGACCGTCGCCCGCCGCCACCACTTCATGGCCTTCCCGCGCCAGCGTCGCCGCCAACGAATCCCGCATCATTTCCTGGTCGTCGACTATAAGAATGCGTGCCATGCTGCTCTCCGCTTGTTGTGTAGTCGCCAGCGAGCGAATTCGCTGCTCTTCACTAACAACTGTCCACTGACAACTAACAACTTCTTCCGACTAGATCCGAATCTCAAACTGTGCTCCACCGCCCGGTGGATTGGTGACGGTGATGGTGCCGTCATGGGCATCCACGATGCGATGAACGATCGCGAGGCCAAGGCCGGTGCCGGTGTCCTTGGTCGTGAAAAACGGATTGAAAATCCGATCCAGGATCGCGGCGGGGATGCCGGGGCCGCTGTCACGGATCGTCAGCTTTACCTGTCGGCCTTCACCGTCTTCTTCGGTCGCCCGAATGAACTGCACCGTGATTTTTCCACCGACTTCCATCGCCTCGACGGCGTTGAGAAGTAGGTTCAACACGGCCTGTCCAAGCAACTGTTCATCGGCCCGAAGTAGCAATGGCGCGTTCGCTCGCACCTGGATATCCACCCTACGTTCGATGACCTTCGGTTGGGCCAACTCGATGGCCGTCGCGATGATCTCCGCCAGATCCGTTTCAGCTCGCGATACCTGACTCTCGCGTGTAAAATGAAGCACCTGGCTGACGAGTCCTTCCAACCGCCGTACCCCCCCGGAGATTTTGTGAACCAGTTGCAGCGAGGCCGGCATGGCACTGACGTCTTTTGCCAGCAATGACGCATAGAGCTGGATGCCGCCCAGTGGGTTGCGAATCTCATGGGCCAGGCCGGCGGCCATTTCACCGAGCGCCGCCAGCCGTTCTTTGCGCTCCAGCAGTTTGTTCTTCTCACCGAGTTCCGCCTGCAATCCCGAAACCATCTCCGTCAGTTGCTCCTGCGACTGCTGCAACCGCTCCATCACCTCGCTGTACGCAAGAATGATTCGGCCAAGCTCTTCGATCCGCTGGACCTGCTCGGCGGGGGATGTGGTGGCGAGGGTGGACATTATTGTTTCAAATCCATCTTCGCCTTCGTCGTCCCATACGCCGCCGCAGCATAGGTACGATTGATCTGGCGGGCGTTCATCGCCTGTGAAATCTGCCGGCCTAAATTCAACTTGCGCTGCTGCAACACCAGCGCATCATTGCGATCGGCGGCGGTGATCCGCTCCAACAACACGCGTGTCTGCGCCAACAAACCTTCTGCGCGGGCGCGGTTGGCATCATCCAGTTTCCCGACATAGTCACTCCAATGTCTTTTCGCCATCGCAATGGTTCCTTCCAGGCTTGCCACCTCATCCAACACGCCCTGCCGTTTGCCGAGAACTTCAAGCAACGCTTCCGTCTGATTATTCTGCACATGCTCGTGCTGCAACTCCGCCAATTTAGCCAACCGCGTATAGCAACCCAGTTGCTTCTCCAAAGCGATTAGGATCGGATCAACCAACATAAAACCAACCACTCTTTCCCGCATCTCACTAACAACATCCTCACTTTTCCACTTTCTCACTTCTTCCGACCTCACTTCCAAATCCCCGAATCCCCCGTCCACTTCAACCACTCCTGCCAATACTCCTTCGGCATCGCGAAGCTGCCATTGGCGAACGCTTCGGTGGGCATCTTTTTCAACAGCACCTTGGCCCGTTCGTTGGCGGTGCGGGCATCTTCGAATCGACCGAGGGCACAGTAGGAGTTGACGATTTGAACGTAGGCTGACAAAGCCGAGGGATCATCCTGGTAGCGAAACGCGGCGGTGTCATAGAGTCGAATCGCCTCGGAGTAATTCGACAGGTCATAGGCACAATCGGCCCGGTAGAAATGGCTCAGCTTTTCGTAAAGCTTCCCGACTTCATCCTTCGGCTCCGACAACCGATTTAACTCAATCACGCGGGCATACAGCGCGCTCGCCTTGGTGAGACGGGTTCGCTTCGCAAAGATCGCTTCACCCAGATCGACCGGAGCATTGGCATCGCCGGGCTTGGTGGTGGCACCGGCAACCAGCAAAAGATGCGCGCTTTTGCGATAGCTGTCAGCCATCAGGAACAGAATCTGTCCCATCTTTTCATCCTGCGGGTATCGCTGCGAAAGCTCCTCAAGCTTCGAGACCGCCTCTTCAAATCGGCTGGTTCGATAAAAGAGCTGCGCGAGATCGAACAGAGATTGCCGAAACTCAATGGCTTCGGGCGTGATGAGAGGATTGCCGAGAACGTCGGTGAGTGTCTTCTCGGCCTTGCCGTAAAAATCGGGGCCTTTGGCGATATACGCTTGGGCCAGCGGCACCGCGGATTTGTTGGCCGCCAAAGCCGTGGGATGGCGGAAGAGGTTTTGCTGGAACGCGGCGATCGCATCGTCATACGCCCCCATCGCCTGGTAGGCTCGGCCCAGTCGCAGGAGCGCTTCCGGTGTCAGCGAATCCTGTGGCCGCTCGGTGACGAATAACTTCAACGCCGAGATCGCGCGACGGAGATCGCCGGCCCGATCGTACAGATCGATCCCATGCCATAGACCGTCGCCATATCCCTTGTCATCCGCCAGAGTCAAAGCGCGCGAATACGCCACGTAGGCATCCCCGGCATTGGCTCGATAGTCGCGCGTTTGTTGCAGCATCCGAATCTGATCCGCCGGCTTGGCGGTGGCGGAAATTTTCTCCATCTGTTCGGCGCGTTTCTCGTAGACGTTCCCTAGCCGTGCGAAAAAGGTGGCGGGCAACTGAGGTTGCAGGCTTTGCTCATAGGCGAGCAGTTCCAGCGCGCCTTGATAGTTGCCGCGAACGCTCAGCATGTCGCTGGCCTGCTGCAATCCCGCCACCACTTCCGCCTGAAATCTGGCTTTGCCGACCTTCGCCTCTTCAGTCTGATTCAGTTGATTGGTCAGGTTATGGAGATCGGTCAGTCCCGCCTCGTCCTGCGCCATCGCCACTCGGCAAACGCCCCGTCCCAGCCGGGCCAGAGGCGCCATTCTGGATTCGGGATGATTCACCACCACGATTTCAAAATAGGAATTGGCGACTTTCCAATCCTGCCGATCCGCCGAGATTTTGCCCAGCACGTAACAGGCATCCCCATCGAGGGGATGGCGGGTGTGCATCTGCTCGCGCGACACGCGAAGCAACCGCTCGGATTCATCGGGATCGCCCAGTTTCCAGGCACAGTAACCCAGCCAGTAATTGATCTGGCCCTGATCGACCGAGTCTGATCCGAGCTTGGCCGCGTCGGCCAAGAGCGCTTTTGCATCGGCGAAATTGCCGTGATCGATTTTTTGATGGGCCGATTCACACAGCGCCCACGACCTCTCGCTATCCGCCAGATCGGTGCGTGCGATGTATTCCTCCAAAGCCGCCGCCGCTCCATCCGCATCATCGTGCTCCAGGTGCAGGTCGATGATTTTGCGGTGCATTCGGATCGAGTGCGTTGGGTCCAATGCCATCGCCGCGTGATAGTGTTTCAGCGCAACGGGCACGTTGTGCAGCGCCTCGAAACTCTCCGCCAACCGCCGGTGAATCTCATAGTTCGCCGGGATATCATCCGCCAGCGCCAACAGCGTTTGCTCGATGATCTGTTCGTGCTTGCGCGGGATGCGGACTTTGCGATCCTTCTGATCCTCCGCCACCGAAATCCCCTCGGCCAGCAACAGATGAATCTGCCCATCGTGCGGCTTGTCGAGCTTTTCGGTGTTCAACAATTTGTTGAGATGCTCGATTGCCGCATCCGGCCGTTCCTGGGCGAGAAAATCGCGGGCGACGTTGATTTTCTGGTCGACGGTCAGACCGGGCTTCGGGTCGATAAATAAATAGGCGGCGAAAGCGAACAGGCCGAGCGATGCCAACAAAAGGGGAAGTTGCCAAAGCTGACCGGCACGGGCCAAAGGCGTCGCGGGAATGGTGCGAGGTGGGGAGGTTAAGGGGCGAGCAGACGCCATGGCTTCCGTGCCTTTCCCCGGGCGCTGGATCATCCTGATCCGGCAACTCCCTCCGCACTTCAGTGCGGAAAAGAGTCAATGCCCGACGAGCGTTTAAAAAATCTTCAAGAAACGAAGTTGTAAAAGTAACTTGTGTTTATCGAAACGCAAGCGCGAAGTTTTCAGTTCGTCAAATATATTGCGACGCCACGTTCACATACCGCATCCGCACCTCGTACAACGCGGCGTCCAGCATGTGCGTTTCATCCGGCGCAAGATTATTCGCGGTCTTTTGTTCCAGCAGCGAAAGGGTATCGATGTGATGCTTGGCCCGGTCGAGATTCAACATGGGCTCGCCGCCTTCCGGCGAAAGGTCGCCCAAGTAGAAAAGAGCCTGTGTCATGATCGATTGAACCATCGTGCTGAAGTTGACCGGCGGCAATTCGCCCCGGCCACGCGGGGCACCGCCCGAGCGGGATCGGGGATCGGAAAGTTTTTCCGGTGCCGGCGCGGCGGCACTGGCGGCGGCGGCCTTTTTTTGCTGCTCCTCCACCAGTTTGCGTTTTTCCTCCTGCGCCTGCTTTTTCCAGTCGGTGTCGATGCTGAGCGAAGGTTTTTCGTCGGACATGTGAAAGAGTCTAACACTACCCCGCGACTTATCCAGTCCGACCAACGTAAGGCAGGACCGACCGGGCCATCGCATTTGGCTTTCCGATCCCCTCCCCCCATGTAC
>JANXVV010000096.1 GCA_025351525.1 Humisphaera sp.
TTTGTCGCATCCGTGCGTCCTCGACAAAAAACTCCCGAACCAGAGCGGTCATCCATGACGGCTCCACTCTATTCATTTCGCCATTTTTCAGCCGAAATTGTGAGACGAATTCGTCTCAATGTGAACCGGGTGGAGTATAGCATGGGCCACCAGCCCATGTATTAAGAGTTTCTAAAACTTCGTTTTGCTTCCAGGATTCAAACCTCAGTCGTGGCACGGGCTTCCAGCCCGTGTTAGCGGTCCAGAAGTTGAAATTTGCTTCAATCAGGTTTTTTACGCACATGCCCGTCAACACGGGCTGGAAGCCCGTGCCACGACATACAGTGGAAGCCGGTCTTCGTTCGGATTGATTTAGATACTCTAAAATTCGAGCCATGGGCGGGTAGACCATGCTACAGATCACCGAAAAATCCAGTGCTGCACGGAGTCGTAGGAGAGGTAGAGCATCACCGCGAACAGCAACAGCACCCCAGCGCCGATATCGCGCCGGCCGAACGAGTCGGCCTTTCCGTGCGATCTCACGAACGACAACAGCAACCCCGTCGGGCAGCCGTATTTGCAGTAGGCCATCGGCACGAACATCGCGGCGACGAGGCCCGCGAGGGCGATGACGATCGTGGCGATTCCCGCCGAGCGGAACAGGTAGGCGTCGAAAGGTTCGATCGAGGCCAGATCGAGCGAGAGGCGGTGGAAGCTGACGATCAGCACGAGACCGAGCAGCAGGGCGGGGAGCCATCGCAGGCCGCGCTCGATGCGCCTGGGGATTTGCAATCGCCTTCGAGTCACGCGACCGAGCAGTTCCTGAGCCGCGCCGTGCGGACAGATTTGCGAGCAGTAAAGGGCGCGGCGACTGGTCCACGGCACGATCAAAGACGCGGCGGCGAGCAGCGCCAGCCCCGGCGCGAGCCGCCACGGCACACCACTCGCGGCCCAACCGTTCAGCAGCGATTGAGCCAGCAACTGCCCGTTCCACAATCCCACGTAGCCGATCAAAACCACTTGAAACGCACGGCGAGTCCACGCGTGGCTGCGCCATCGCGTGAATGAAAACAGGAGCGCGATGGCAATGATTGCCGTCAATCCGATATCGCCGGTTTGAAATCGCGGGGCGGGAAGCGCCGCAGCGACGGCCGTTGACTGCTTGAACCGCTGCTGAATTCCATGCGCGATGGCCAGGCTGGTGAGCGACGCCCCGGACACGCCCTCAATCCCCGATGATTTCGGGTCCATCCCCGCGACCTGATCCCAGGTTTTGGCGTTCCAGGTTTTCATGAAATATCGATCGGCCGCCACGTCGCGCACGTGTTGTTTTGTATCCCAACTGCTGCGAATGCGGATGCCCAGCACCCGCATGTCCGCATCCATCGCGATCAGCGTGTCGGTTGGGCCGGAGTAACCGGTGATGTCGTCGGTGAGGGGCGAAGTGCGAAGCAGATAGCCGAGCCGTTGTGATTTCGCATCCGTGACGAACAAGCCGCGACGGTCCGATTCATCGGTCTCGAAGCGGGCGGCGGCAGGGAAAAAGGGCCGGGCCTCGGCAAGTGAGATGGGGGCGTCGCCGTCGATCAGCAGTCGGGCATGGTGACGATGGATCAACCCGATGATCGCCAGCAGGATCGCCGCGCGGTAAAGGCGGAGACCGATCCCTTTGACCCAACCGGGAGCGTGGCGCGGACGCGGTTGAATCACCGGAAGTGGAAGCATGTGGCGGCACTCATCATTCACAAGCCCATGAGAAGCCGGATCACTTCGCCGGCAGAATCTGAATCGCGTCGATCACCACTTGGCCCTTCGTGTCTTTGTTGGAAACGATGACCGCCCCGACAATGGCGGGATCGAAGTTGAACGTGCCGAGCGAGATGAATCCATTTTCCAGATTCGGCACCTGCTGCTCGTTGACGATGACGGTGGTGTCGCCCTCCTTGCTTCGCACCGACACCGGAACGCGATCGGCACGGTTGTCCGCGCTGCGATACGCGAAGCGCACCTCGTACTTTCCCGCGGTGGCAACGGTGAATTCGAACCGCGCGGACTTCTGGCCTTTGCCGCTGTTCCCATCGTACTGATAGCCGACACCGACAAATCCCGGCACGCCGGTGCCGGCGGTCCATGCACCGGTGAGGATGGCCTGGGCATCATCCACCACGATGCCCTGAAGCGTTTTGGGATCGAGGAGCTTGACGGTGGCATCGGGTCGTTTGGGCGGGGCGGGGTGGAGCGAAATATCCGCAAGCGGCGCATCGGGGCGGATCGGGTCGTTCACGGTTTCACGCCTTGCCCGGCCGGGGAGATTCATCAAATCCTTCAGTTCATCCAGATGCAGCGTGTAGACTTCACGCGGCGTGCAGTGTTCCTTCACGCAGATTGACGCCGCCTTACCGACCACTTCACCCATCATGCCGCACGTGCGCATCACGCGGATCGTTCCGAGCGCCTCGCGATTCACGCTGATTTCCCGGCCGGCCATGAAAAGATTTGGAATGTTCCGCGAATAAAAGCATCGATACGGAATCGGGTAACCATTTTTTTTATCCACCCGCCCGTCGAAGATGGCCTTGGAAATAAACGGATCTTCCGGGAATTTTTGGGCGTATTGCTCCTTGGGCACGTGCAGATCGATCGACCAGGTGGTGGGGACGCAGCCGTCGGGGAAATCTTTTTTCCCGACGATGTCCTCGCGGGTCAGCACGACATCGCCGCGAAGTAGACGCGATTCGCGATTGCCACCGACGTAGGCCAGCCATTCCATTTTGGCGTTCGCGTGCCGGTCCTTGCCCCCTTTGTTTTTCATCGCGTTGAACGCCCCGTAGGCGGCGCGGAAGTTCCAGTCGCGAATGAATTCCAGATCGGTGATGGGATTCCGATTGAAGCCCCCTTCCCAAAACCACTCGGCCAACCCGCGCTTCGGATACGGAAAGTCATCCATCGACAGATCGAGCGCCCAGGCCACTTCCGGAAATGCCGTCGGCTTGCCCGTGTCGGCCCATCGCCACATGTTGCTCATGCCCATGTGGCCTTGCTCGGCCATGTCGAAATCCGCGCCGGCGAGCGCGCCGATCGTGCCGTGGCCGGTCGTGTCGGCGAAAAATTTCCCACCGAACCGCGTCGCCGCGCTCGACCGGGTATCGCGGGCGAGAACGGCGGATACCCTGCCGTCCTTCATCTCCACCGCATACGCCTGATGATTCAAAAACAGCGTGATGTTTTTTTCATTGCGGACGATCGCCTCTTTTTTCTCGTCGCCAAATTCATCCTGTGTGCCGGGAGAGGATTTGGCGTTGTCGGCAAATTCCTCGACGATCTCGCCGAGGCGCGGATATTTTCCGGTCGTCGTGCCGCCCATCGACCAGACTCGGATTTCCGAACTGCCGTTGCCGCCCAGAACCGGGCGATCCTGAATCAGTGCCACTTTGCAACCCATCCGCGCCGCGGAGATCGCCGCACCCATCCCCGAATATCCACCGCCCACCACTACCAGATCAAACTCACCCGCATCGACCGGTTGATCCGGCTGCCCCAACACTTTTTTTCGCCAACTCGTCAGTTCCGCGATTTCATTCGGGGGAACGAACGCCGCATCTTTGCTGAAGACGATCGCATCGCAGCGACCTTCAAATCCCGTCAGATCATGTAGCGCGATCGCAACCTCCGGCCTGCCGATCTCGACAAAGCCCCCGTCCTGCCAGAACCAATCCGCCCCCTGCGTGCCGAACTTCGCGTCCAGAGTTTTTCCATCGACGACCAACTCAAATCGCCCCGGCTGCCCCGGCGCTTTCCATCGGGCCACCCAATCCTTCGTGCGGACGAACACCTTATACGTGCCGATCGATGGAAATTTCACGGTGGTGGCGGCATCCTTCACCGGCGTTCCCAACCCGTGCGCCAGCAGGTACGGCGACCCTGTGATATGGATGAATTGCGTGTCCAGGACCCATCCACCGCGATCGCCGAATGCTTCCGCTTCAACCAGAATCGGAGGCTCAGCCGCCAGGATGCTTCCGACAAAACAAGCGATCGCCACTAGTGCGATCGCACCGTTCTTTGTCACCAGGTGAGTTTGCATCTACTTGATTGTAACCAATTCGACCGACAAATCTTCCGGCTCGCGCAGCAGGGGCGGATTGCAGAAGTCGGTTGAACCGCGCGGCACACCCAATGCAAAATCCATCTCGCTGTTGATCTCCGCGCCAACCAGCAGCACCGCCGCGTCGATGTAGAAAAACAGCAGCAGAATCGCCACGCCGCCGACGGTGCCGTAGGTCTGGTCATATTTGCCGAAGCGATTGACGTACATGCGGAAGACGTAGCCGAGCAGCAGCCACACCGTCATCGTAAAGACGGAGCCCGGTGTAAGCACCTGGAACCTGAGCTTCACGGAGGGCCCGAAAAAATAGAGAATCGCCAGCACTCCCTGCATCAGCACCAGTGCCAGTGAATATCGACCGATATTCCACACGATGATCATGCCTTCGGAGATGCCGTATATATGCCGGTCCCGCACGAAATGGGTGACGGCGGTTCCCAGCGGCAACAGAATCAGCACGGCGAGAATGAGCGTGGCGACGACGACCGTCAGCCCGACCGCCATGGGCCGTTGCTTATAAAAGGGCCGGGGCTTGGGAATGTCGTAACATCGATCCAACGCCGACATCGTCATGTTCATCCCACCGCTGGCCGCCCACATCGTCACCAGAATGCCGACGCTCAGCAGTCCCGTGTGCGGCTGATGCATCACCTCGTAGATATTCTGCCAAAGCGAAACCGCCCCCTTCTCCGGCAGCACGCTGAACAGCGCATCGTGCATCGGCCCCTCCGCATGATCCTTCACCGCCTGCGGCAAATACGGCAACAGCGTCAGCAGAAAAATAAAGAAAGGAAAGATCGCGAACAGCCACGCATACGCCAGCGCCGAAGCCCAGACCAGCACCCCGTCGTCAACGACCTCTTTCAAAACGCGCCGGGTGAATTCAAACGGCCCGACCGTTGAAAACACCTTCGGAATATCGCGCAGTCGAGCCATAGTTTGACGGAGAGAAAAGGTTGTCTGCGATTATTCGTCGAGGGAAGGATTCCGGAAATGACGGGTGCTGTGGGTCCATCTGCGAATGGCGGCCATCAGTCGGTCGGGGTCGAACGGTTTGGTCATGTATTCAGTGACGCCGCATTTCACGGCGCGGGCGCGCATGTCTTCCTGATCGAGAGCCGTCAGCATGAGGATGGGAACGGTGGCGGTGCGTGGGTCGAGACGCAGACGGCGACAAATTTCAAAGCCATCCAGATCCGGGAGCATTACATCGAGCACGATCAACAGCGGTGGTTGGGCAAACGCCTCGCGGATCGCCTCATCCCCGCGCCCGACGCGCCGACAATGGAAACCGGCCAGCTCGACATACGCTCCGATCAGTTCGTTGATCTCGGGATCATCCTCGACGATCAGGATGTCGCTGGAAAGATGGCCGGATCGGTGGGCGGTCTGCGTGCCGGGGGATTCAAGTAACTGGTGTTCGATCATGGAGGTTTGCCAGGTCCGCCGTAATAATGAATCGGAAACATCTTCCGCTTTTCGCCGGCGTCCGTTCTGGCATGGGTCATTGTAGCGATATTCAGTGAACAGGAAACGAAAATTTCACCTCCCGTTGATGGTTTTCAAGATCGTCGGATAGAATGACGGGATCAAACGGAGTGTGCATGCTCGCACCAATGCTGGCCAGCGCGGAGGTTTGGAAGGCGATCGAGGTTTATCTGGGCCTGGCCTACACCGGGCCGTTGCCCTCTTTAATCCGTACGAAGCTGGACGCGTTACATGCGTTTCAAGAGAAGGATTTTTACACCAGCCCCGCCTTCGAGCACAACCCGCCGACCGCCCCCTCTAAAATTTCCATCCGGCTCGGCAACCGGTTTTACCCGCACATGAAGCTGACGATCGAATGCTCGCCGGACCAGCGCGGGTATCTGTTCCGGGCCGACACGCACGACACCCATTGCTGCCCCGCCCCCGGCTCGCGCGACTATGTCCCGTTTTGCGAGTTGATGGAAAAGAATCAAAAATTGGCCCAGGCGATCGAGATCGCCTGGGCCGATCGGCAGTTGCCGACGTTCAAGACTTTTTTGCGGGATGATCTGAAGCGGCGGATGGCGGAGGGCAATAAAATCTAAGGAACGGGTCGCAAATAGCTTCCCGGTTTTCAACGGTGCGGGGTGCCACAGGTCGCGGTACTCCGAGACCTGTGTCTTTCGGCCAAGCCGGCACAGGTCTCGGAGTACCG
>JANXVV010000099.1 GCA_025351525.1 Humisphaera sp.
GAGTTGCAAAAGAGCCAGATCGTGCTGCTTTTTGCGGACGAGGAGTTCCTGGCGGGCCGCATACAGACGCCAGTATCCCCGATCCACCTCGGCCAACACGCGAATCACCTCCAGCTTCGTCGCGGCCTGCGTGGCCTGATACTCATAGAACGCTATTCGAATCTGCTGCGTGTTGTAATACAGCCCTGCCCCGCGCAGCAACGGCAGGCTGATCGACGCCAACGCATCGCTCGAATACGCGGGGTTCAGTGTCGAGAAACGGTTGTTGCTTTCAAAGCGGTCGACGGGAAGACTGAGGTTGATCACGCCGCCCGTGCGGAGGGGAATTTGCGCGCCTGCATCGACGTGAACCGTCTTGGACTGCGAACTGGTCAGCGTGCTGGCGGTGGCGGCGTCGGTGGTTCCATAGCTGGAGTTGGCGACGAATAGCGTCTCGTATTGCGCCTCGGCGGCACTCAGCGATTGATTGGCAATCGTGGGATTCAGCAGGTCCACTTTCAGATCCAGATTGTTTTGCAGCGCGAATCGACGGCATTGCTCGATTGACAATTCCACCTGGGCCGGTGCGGTGATGGGTTTGGTGGCCGGCTGACTCGCGGGGGCCTTGGCGGGTTCGAAGGCGTTGACCTCGCGGAGAATTTGGGCGGGGATGACAAGTTCACCGGTGCCGCCGATGCCGGCATCATTGCCGCAACCGGTGAGGAATAGTGGGATGAGCAGGCTAACCCAGGGAACAAGTTCCCTGGGCTTGGAGATTCCGATTTTATTCATGGCGCAGCGCCTCAATCGGATCGAGGCGTGCGGCTTTGATCGCGGGGAACATGCCGAAGATCAGTCCCACGGAAGCGGCGAATCCGAAGCTGAGCGCGATGGCCCAACCGGGAATGTGCGCCTTTTCCAGGTTGGCTCCGGGCAGTGAGGCGATGAGGCGGGTGAGCCCCTCGCCGCCCAGCACGCCGAACAATCCACCGAGGCAACAGAGCATCACCGCTTCCACCAGAAACTGGAGAAGAATGGCGCTCGGCCGCGCGCCCACGGCTTTCCGCAAGCCGATCTCGCGCGTTCGCTCGGACACGCTGACGAGCATGATGTTCATGATCCCCACGCCACCCACCAGCAGCGAGATGCTGACGATTCCCCCGGCGATCGCGGTCATCGTCGCGGCGAGTTTGTTGAATTCATCCAACTCTTTCTGAACCACGAAGATGCGGAAATTATCCGGCTCACCCATTCTAAGATGCCGCGTGTGCCGCAGAAAAAAGCTGATCTCCGCCTGGGCTTCATCCGACAATTCCGGCGCACGGCAAGCGGCGTTCACATGAAGCTGAAAGCGGTTGGGGCGGTAGATCGTCCGGAACGGCACGAAGGCTTCCTCGCCCGTTCCCCCGCCGCCGAACATGCTGGATTCAGTGCGGCTTTCGACGAGGCCGACGATGGTAAACCGCCGTCCGAGCATCATCACCGATTCCCCTGCGCAGTCGGGCGGGAGCGAAAGTTTCAGCCGGAGTTTTTCGTTGATGAGGCATACCGCACGACCCTGTTCGTTGTCGATCAGCGTGAACGGCCGGCCCAGCACCACCGACCGGCTTTCGATGATATGCCAGTCGGGATCGATCCCCTGAATGTTCACGGCCTCGGTGCCGTGCTCGCGATATTGAATCGGGCTGCTGGCATCGACGATTCGACTCACCGCCTTGACGGACGGGCAGTGCGTGAGCAGGCCATCGAGTTCCTCCGGTCGAAAGCTGAACAGCCGCCAGTTCAAATGTTTGGTGCGCCCCGTGCGCGGCGGTTCGGCCTGGATGAACATTTTATTCGTGCCGATGCTCTCGAAGACGTTGACGACTTTTGCCTTCAAACCGGTCAGTGCCGCGATGACCGCCGTCACCGAGGCGATGCCGATGACGATACCGATGGTCGTCAGCAGGGAGCGCAGTTTGTTCGCGCGGATTTGCGCCGCCGCAAGGAAGAAGCTCTGGTACAGCAGGATTAAAAACGCGAGGGGCCATTGCAGTAAAATCACGGTGCCTCCCCGGAAGAGTGGATCGGGGCGAAAGACACCGCGGGGTTTGAGACCGGATCTTTTTCCACGGGCAAATCCGAAAGCACCCGGCCATCTTTCATGCGGACGATGCGCTTGGCATGACGGGCGACATCCGGTTCGTGGGTGACCATGATGATCGTTTGGCCCTGCCGATGCAGCTCGGCGAACAGCGCCAGAATTTCCTCGGTCGTCGCGCTGTCGAGATTTCCCGTCGGTTCATCCGCCAGCAGAATCGCCGGGGCTGAGACGAGCGCGCGGGCGATGGCCACGCGCTGCTTCTGCCCGCCGGAAAGTTGATTGGGGCGGTGCTTCATGCGGTCGCGCAGGCCCACGGTTTCCAGTGCGGTGGCGGCTCGCGCACGGCGATTTCGCCAGCCGTCACGCGAGTAGATCAACGGCAGTTCGACATTCTTCAACGCGGTGAATCGCGGCAACAGCTCGAACGATTGAAAGACGAATCCGATCCGTTCGTTCCGCACCCGCGCCAGGGCTCCGGCCCCCATCTTCGTGACATTGCGGCCATCGAGCTCATAAGTCCCCTCCGTGGCGCTGTCGAGACATCCGAGGATATTCATCAGTGTGCTTTTGCCGGAACCGCTCGTGCCCATAACGGCGACATATTCATTCCGGTCCACCGTCAGATCCACCCCGTCCAGCGCGCGGATTTTCTCCGGCCCGACCGTGTAGTGCTTGCGGATGTTTTCAAGGCGGATGACCATCAATAAAATAGGCCCGCTCTGGGTTGATCGTGGCACGGGCTTCCAGCCCGTGTTAGCGGTCCAATCCGAAAAAAACTCGACTTTAAATCGTTATTAAATGTCCGGCACCGCTAACACGGGCTGGAAGCCCGTGCCACAACGAGATTTTAGTTTGCTCATTTTTGCGTCTCCGCAACCATTGCGGGTGCAGTGGTCGCGGGCAGGGTCGTCGCCGCCCGGCTGTCTTTCACTTTCATATCGTGGGCCAGCGTGTCCAGAATTTTGTACGGCCCGGTGATGATCCGGTCGCCGTCCGTCAGCCCGGATTGGATGACCGTGTGCGTGGAATTACTCGCGCCGACATGGACCGGCGTCACCACCGCCTTGCCGTTGATCAGCCGATAGACTACGGTCGCCAGCGATTTGGCTTTGTCCACTTCGACTGAAGACCGCATCGGCTCCGGCAGATCATCGGCGGGCCGGCCCAGCACCGCCTGGCTGGGGACGGTGATCGCGTTCTCATGCCGTTTGGTTTGAATCTCCGCATCCGCCGTCAGACCCGACGGGATTCGCCGCCCGGCGGTCTTCAACAAAATTTCCGTCTTGTAGTATTTCGTGCCGTCCTTGTCATCGGTGTTGGAAAGCGCGACGGTGTCGACCGTCCCTTCAAACACTTCATCCGCATAAGCGGGGATTCGCACGACCGCTTTCTGGCCGACCTTCACGCCGGTGATCGACGATTCATCCACCTTGGCGACGAACAGCATCTGGTTCAGGTCGGCCACTTCCATGATGGTGCTGCCGGGCGAATTGGTGATGCCGACCACGACGATCTCACCCACCTCGTTGTTCAACTTGATGACGACGCCGTTGATCGGCGACGTGATGACCGTGTTGGACAGATCCTCCTCCGCCTTGGAAATCTCCGAGTCGGCGGCTTCCAGCGTGTGCTTCAACACCAGCAGATTCGCCCGCTCACCCACCAGGTTTTGATTGAGCGATTCGATCTGCGATTTTTGCCCGTCGAATTTGCTTTGTGCCGTGTCGACGATCGATTGGCTCACGTCGTTGCTGGAAAGCAACCCCTGTTGTCGTTTCAAATCCCGCTCGACATCGGCCAACGTAAACTGCGCCGCCGCGATCGAGGCCTCCTGCGCCGCGACGCGCGCCTCATCCACTTTCACACTGGCCTGCTGGGCGGCGAACCGCGCTTTGACGGTTCGCAGCGCCGCCTCCAGATCTTTCGAATCGAGTTTCACCAGCAACGATGCCGGCTTGGGCGGCGTGGCGGTCGGGTCGCCTTTGGTGACGATCTC
>JANXVV010000106.1 GCA_025351525.1 Humisphaera sp.
TTCCGAACGCCCAAATTGAGACTTTCCTCCACAGATGTGCGGTTTACGCCGCTTCGACCGTCAGTTTTAAGCCCATGGCCTTCATCACCCCGGCAAGCGTTGAATATCGCGGATTGCCCTTGGCGGACAAGGCCCGGTACAGACTTTCCCGCTCGATTCCCGCCGCCTTCGCCACTTTAGCAAGCCCTCCTCGCGCCTCGGCAACTTGGCGCAGGGCGATGAGCAGGATTTCCGGATCGTCCGTTTCCTCCATTGCCGCTCGGAGATATTCAGCCGCGAAGCGCGGCCGCTTGCGGAGCTTTTCCACCATGACTTCCTGGTGCGTGATGCTGGTTTTGTCCTTCATTGTTTTGCACTCCTGATTTTATAGTCATTCAAACGCTCGATCGCGGTGGAGATGTCCGCCGATTGCTTCCTCTTGTCGCCACCGCCCAGCAGCAATACACACTGTCGCCCGATCATCGAATAATACACGCGATACCCGGGGCCCCAATCGATTCGCATTTCCCAAACCCCGCCACCCACCGGTTTACAATCACCAAAATTGCCCTGCATCAAACGGATGAGCCGGGCATCGATCTTGGCTTCCGCCTTATTATTCCGCAGCGACAGTAGCCACGACTCGAACGCGTTCTTACCTGAGGCAGTGAGATAGTAGCCAATCTCAATCACGCCCACGATTGTAATTTATAAATTACAGTCGGTCCAGTCGTTTTTTTCTGCGAAGGCGTGCGATGCGGATGCCGAGAGAGCGCGAGGGCGGGAATGATCGGGAGCAAATGCCGCAATTGCCGCCGCGCCAAGTTTTTAGCACGTCGTTACGGCACGCCAAGAGGCTTGTGAACCGATCATTCCCAACGCGGAGGCTGTAACTGATTTCGATGCCGAATCCATTGTTCAAGAGCACGAAGCTTTCTACCGCTAATCTGGCGCTGCAATCGCGCGATGGCATTGCGAGAGGCGTTGCTCCCGAGGCGTACGAGCAGACGCATGGCCGCTGAATCTCCATTCGGGATCCCGTCCCGCGCCAATCGCTCGACTTCCTCCAACGCACCGCCGAATCGGCGCAATTCCATTAGGAGAACCGCTGCCTCGGGCGTCCACATATTAAATTCGCGAAGGAAAGGGACGACAGAATCCGTGTCTGCGACAGGTGTGAGGCAGATGGAAGACATAGCGTACAACCGTCGGCGATTTTCATCCGCCTCGTTGACGTGCATGTCAGCGAAGGCACGCGCATGTTCCCTATCGATTTCCATATATTGAGGATCATCAACGACAACCGGGACATCTCGCGACAAGCTCGCAAGATCGACTGCGGCCCGATCCATCGGTGTCGCGCCGGGCGCTGCGGCCAAAAGGTTCGTTAGGAAACTGCGAACCGACCGGTAGGCAGGCGTCAGCGCGGGTTCCTCATGGTTCAATCTGACAAGCCAGCCAACCAATCTTCCCGTCGTATAAATGCCGAGGTAATTTGAATTGTCGTCCGCCCCCACAGCCATGCATTGCCTCCAACGCCTGAAAGCATAGCCGTAAATTCGGCTAATGGGGCCTGAACCTCCATCGCTTCGAGCATCGGCATCAAACGGACCGGCAGCCATGCATCACCACGGCTCGGTAAGCCGGGAGTACCATTGTGGTCTTCGTAGAGTTCGAGAATCTCCGCTGGCAGAATACCAGTGCATTCCAAAAACTCCCCAAAATCACCCGCACTTGCCCTTTCGCCCCACCCATCGTAACGCGTTCGCATGCTCAAAATCAGATCGCGCAGTTCCATATAAGACTCCGCATCGGAATTGAACCAAGGCTTCTGTTGCTGGCGAGGACGTACTTTCGCTTTCTTAACGCGGCAGACACCGAGCCGCGTTCAGCTATTTTGGCTGAATCCCCTCCACCGGATACCCCTTCCAAACATACTCCAACGCCTCCGGCAACGTCTGCTGCTTCATCGCCCCGTCGCAATGCCCGGCGTTCTTCGCGAACACAAACTGGTAATGATACCCCTTGCCGGCCAGCGCCTTGGCCGTGTTTTCATTCGCGACCACCCAGTCGTGCATGTTGTCCTTCATGACATTCGGATTCAGAAGATCGCGGTCGCCGACTTCCATCCAGATGCGCAGCGGCTTGGCCGGGGTATTGGCGATCAGGCTTTCATGAAACCCCCACGCGCCGTGGGGCGTCTCGGCATTGTACGGCCATTGTTGATTCACGAAGGTGCCGGAAAAGCTCAGGACGCGGTGGTATAGATCGGGGTGATACCAAGCCATGATCAACGCGCAGGAAGCGCCGGAGCTGCAACCCATCGTCGCTCGGCCATCGGGATTCTTCGTCAATTTCACCTTGCATTCCGACTCGACGAACGGCAGCACTTCCTTCTCGACGAACTCGGCATACAGGCCGGACATGGTGTCATATTCAAGCCCGCGCTCGCTGCCTTGCGCATCCCCGCTGCCGTTGCCGATGGAGATGCCGATCATCACCGGCACCTTGTGTTCCGCGATGAGATTGTCCAACGCTTTGAACAGCGACCCGTCAATCCCGTCCGCGCCGACAATGAAAGGGGCGGCAGTTCCGGGGACATATTGCTTGGGAATATACACCCCCACCTTACGGGTGTAGGGAGCCGGATGACTGGTGGTCACGTTCAGCTTCACCGGGTCGGTGGGATCGATCGCGCCGAACGTTTTCGGTTCCCGCATGATGCCGGGATAAATTTTGCTGTCGGTCGACTTCATCGAAAGGTTGACGACCATCCCCTGCGGCACGCCTTCCCGCACATTCATCTCCGGTGCGCGGGTGTGAGTCGGGCCGATGATAAAGTTCCCATCCGCATCGGCGGGCGGCACGGCGCCATCGGGCACTTCCTTGGCCGTGACATACCCCGGCGTGTTCGGATCGCGGCTGGATGGCGTCGGGCGCGCTTTGGGCGCGGGAGGTGCGTCGGCAGCCATCACCAGACCGACACCGGCCAACAGGCTGATTGAGAACGCGGTGCTCAAGAATTTTTTCTTCATGGAATCCAGTGGGTTAGATGGTGAAGGGAGTGCGCACGATCGCACGGTGCGGGGTGAATATATCAACACGCGCGGTTAAACGATACAGAGAAAACATGCTTGGCCGCAATGGCGCGAAGGGCGCAAAGGAGCACGCAAAGAATTTCGCCGCAGCATTTTTTACAATGATGCGTCTCGCTCGTGCTTTTTGGCCGAAGAATGCACGGGCGAGACGCCCATGCCACCCCTTTTCGAACGTCCTTTTCTCTTTACACCAGATCGCTCGCCGGTTGCTTTTCGATGTCGAGCGTCCGCTCTTCCATCTGTGCCGATTTTCGCTTCCGCCCGTTCATCTGCAATCCTTCCAGCACCACCCACAAATGCCGCTGGAAATCAGGGTTTTTATTGTTCAGCGCAACCGCCTCTTCCATCCGCTCCATCGCCAGGTCGAATTCCATCTCGCTGCAATAGATCAGCCCCAGCCGATAGTGCAGGTCGGCATATTCCGGCTTGATCTGGATGGCGGTTTCGAGCGCCTTCATCGCGCCGGTCGTATCCCCGGATTCACGGCGGGCCAACGCGAGTTGCACCCATGCTTCCACATAGGATGGATTCTGCTTCGTCGCCGACTCGAACGCCTCCGCGGCCTCGTTCCAGCGCCCGACCAATTTCAAAAGCATCCCATAGCGAACGCGCACATCCGTCCACGCGGGGTGTTCGTCCAAGATCACCTCGTATCGCTCGATCTGCCCGTTGAGCCATTGCCTTTGCTGCTCGCGGTCGCCGGTGGCGGGCGTCTGCTGCTGATCGGGGTCGAACGCCGAATCCACCGATTCCGCCGCCTCGGCTTGCAGTTCCAGTTGTCCCAACTGTGCCACCAGCACATCGCTGTTATGGCCGATCTTCAATGCCGCTTCGAGCATTTCCTTCGCCTGCTCGACCTTGCCCAATCGCTGCAGCGCAACCGCCAACCCCGCGTAGGCTTCGACATTCTGATTGTTGATCGTGATCGCGCGCTGAAAGTGCCGCACCGCCTGTTCGCTACGGCCCATCTTCAATTCGTGCCGCGCCGTCGCGATATGGCATTCGAGATAATCCGGATGCACATTCAGCGCCTCGCCGAACTCCTCCATCGCGCCGCAGTCGTCGCCGCGAGTGCTGTAGAGATTTGCCAGGCGAAGGTGCAGATCGGGGAACTGCGGATTTTTTTCACAGAGCGATCGAAGGCGATCGATCGCCGCATCGCTGTTGCCCATGCGCTCGAACTGGTCGGCCAGTTCCATCTGCAAATCCCAGTTGTCGGGATCGAGGCACAATGCCTTTTCGTATTCCCAGACCGATTCCTTATGCCGACCGAGCAACTGCAAAAGATGGGCGAGGCTGGTGCGAACCGCCTGTTCCTGCGGCTCCTGATTCAGGATTGAACGATGATGCTCGACCGCCTGTTCCAATTGATTGTGCGCCAGATAGATCGCCGCCAACCGATGATCGGCGAACAGATTCGTCGGTTCATTCGCCAGCGCCTGCTCATACCGAAACACCGCCATCCCCGGCGTGCCGACGCGCTCCAGACAAAAACCGGCGGCGCACAGCAGGTGATATCGCGTGATCTTCGGCGCATCCGAACAAGGTCCGAAACCGAACGGCTTATCGGACGTGATGACGGCGTCGAGATGATCGACCGCTTCCGAATGCTGCGCCAGCAGATCGCACACCGCCGCCAACGCCATCCGGGCCGAAGGATAGTCCGGCTTCTGCGTCACGGCTGCCAACAAATTCTGCTTGGCCAATCCCAATTCCTGCCGACCGAGATGCGACAGCCCCAATCGATACAGAACGTCCGGATAGGCTTGACCGGTCTCGACCTGCTTGACCAGAGCATCGTGCGTCGCCCCGGGGAGCGGCATCAGCCGAATCTCCAGCAGATCGACCACGGTGCAAGGCAATTCGCGGCCTAACATGAATTGATGAACGCCCATTGATGCCTCAACAAAAAAGCCTGACGGTGGCATGGGCGTCTCGCCCATGCCACCTCGTTTAAAACAAAAGAAGCCGGAAGAATCATCGGCATTTTCTTCCGGCTTCTGTCTATTCGGTTCTCGGATCTCGATTTGGTAATTTAGGCGGCCATTCGATCGAGAAGTTCTTTAGCCTGCTCAAATTTTGGATTGATCCTGATCGCGGAATACAGATGCGAACGCGCTTCAGAATCACAACCCCGCTGCCGTTCATAGCCGGCGATCTCGAAGTGAATATCCGGCCATGAATGACCGCACTTGAGGAGATCGCGCAGAATATCAATCGCCTGATCGGTCTCACCGATACGGCCATGCAACTGCGCTCTAAGCCGATGGGCCTCGATCAAATTTGGATTTGCCCGCTGCGCTCTTTGCAGCGACAGCATCGCGTGCGGAATCAAATCCAACTTGGTCTGTAACCGCGCGAGCAACAGTTGGCGATCCGCATGGTTTGGCTGTGCCTCCAGCAACTGCCCGAGCTTCCACTCGATGGTTTGCAACATCTGCCGCGACTCTGCCGTCAATGTCATTTCTGCCGGATGATGCGGTGCGAGGATGGCCGCCAGCAGCACCGGGTCGGCGGCGATCTGATCGAGCCAATCGTGATCGCCGTCTTTTTCCACCGTTAAGGTTGGAGCTTTTGATCGGGCCATCAATGACGCCGCATCCTGCGGTTGATCTGCGGCCTCCTCGAACGAATCTCCATCTCCCGCCGGCACCTCCCGAGCGTGCGTCGCGGCGGCCTCGAATTTCCCATCCGCCGCCAGAAAACCCGCCAACTGCCGATGCAAAATTTGCGAGTGCGGCAACCTTTTCAAACCCGCGTACAGAATTTCAATCGCGCGGGCCCGATCGCTCAATTTCCATTCCAGTTGCGCCGCCAATCTCCATCCTTCACCGGCCATCGGTTGTTCCGCCGTGAAAGCCTCGAGCGTTGCGCGGGCCAGTTTCGGTTTCCCACCGAGCAGATACGCCGTCGCCAGGCCCCGTGCCGCCGCAAATCTTCCCGGTTCACGGCGCAGTGCCACCCGCAGCGACGCGATCGCCGCGTCATACCGCTTCGCGCGAAGTTGCATCAACCCCTGCTCCAGCGGAAGCGGTTTGACAACCTTCGCCGGATGCACCAACGGCAACCCGGTCGGGGCAAGCTTCGACGATGTGGAATCCAGATGGCGTAACGACATATCTTTGTTTCTCCCCATCATTATCGGCAAAGGGACGATGCAGATTAGTTCGCCGCGTCCGATAAGTGCCGCAGACCGCAAGCGATGAGCGATGCGTTTATCACGAACATTGTCGATGATTGACAGAAGGGTTGCGTTCTTTACAATCCCGAACCTAATTATCGCCGGGAGTCGGTGATTTTTAGGGCTCGTAGCTCAGTTGGTTAGAGCGCGTCCCTGATAAGGACGAGGTCGGACGTTCGAATCGTCTCGGGCCCATTGAAAGTAAAACCTGCCGAACGCTTGATTTAGCGTACCTGCCCGCGTGTGGCAGAGCGGCTCTGAAGCTCAAGAATATCCGGTACATGTACCGGATATTCGGAAAAGCCGGAGTTGCCATGCCCTACAGCACGCAGCATGTCCCCACTTACCGTCAGAGAAAATCACGAGGTCTGGCCGTTGTGACCATCAACGGCAAGGACCTTTACCTCGGTCAGTTCAACTCCCGAGAGAGCCGCACCAAATACGACAGGCTAATTCAGGAATGGCTCGCCAGTGGCCGGGTGATGACCTCGGAAACGCCGATCGAGGAAGAGTTGTTCAGCATCGCTGAACTGATCGTCGCCTACATGAAGCACGCCACGGTTTTCTACCAGAAGTACGGAAAACCGACGAGCCACCTCCACAACGTGGAAGATGCCATGGCCTATCTGAAGGCCCCTACGGCCTGGAGGCGGTCAAGGATTTCGGCCCGCTCAAGCTCAAGGCAGTCCGTCAGCAAATGATCGGCAAAGGCTTGGGGCGGACAACGATCAACAAGTACATCGACAACCTCAAGCGGATGTTCAAGTGGGGCACTGAAAACGAACTGGTCCCGTCAGACATCTTTCATGGCCTGCAAGCCGTCAGCGGGTTGAGAAAGGGACGGTGCGAAGCAAAAGGGTACGGTCCGGTCAAACCTGTTCCCGAACGCTTCATCGAAGTGGTCCGGCAGTAGGCGAGTGAAGCAAGTCCAGTCCGGCGGGGGAAACAGGTCCACCCGAGTTGCCAAGAGGATACCCGATTACCTTCACAAAGGTATCAAAGCCTCCTCGTTCTCGTCAGCTACCATGTCAAATATGGGAGAGAGCTTGCAGCTAAAAAGCTCCTGACTCACCTTACCGCTCTTACAGGCCGCAGCGGCTCCCCCGTGAGCATCCGCACCACGGGTGACGCCTGTTATCAAGGCCTCATCGGATTAGAACTCGAATCACTGCCGGGTTCCGACAGGGGCATGTATGTGACCATGGCAACTGAATCGGGCATCATCGGCCTTGGTTCCGACAGCAAGATCGGAGTCTTCGTCTACGAGGGCGACCAGAAACCTGGGGCAAGTTTTGACGCGGTTTCGAGGATGATTCGGCGACTGCCTATCCGGTCTCTTGACGCCCCTTTGGGAAATGAGATCCGTGCAAGGTCGTTCGATAGACCCGTCAGCGTCATCCTGCTTGGGTCCAGGAATCTGATCGGCAGCCAAGATACGAGCCATGTACTTACGGTCCGGTTTGAGGCAACAGGTTCACTTCAAGATGCTCATCTCAAGGCAGGGTTGGGAGGGTTGGAGTCTTCTTTCCAGAAAAATCGCGACAGCCAGGCAGAGGCTGCCCGCCGACTGAAGAAAGCGTGCCAGTACATCGACTGGTGCTCACCGATCGACGTCCCGGAATTGGCGGCCGTGCTCTACAACTCGAGGACAAGCTGTGTAGGACTTGAGCGGGTCCGTCAAGCACTTTCTCTTTGTGCCGTCGTCGCGAGATTGATTCAAAGACCCCGGCTGGGGAATGCGAAAGCAATCACTCGGCCCCAGGTCACGTCAGATATCGCTCGATTCATCTTCGATCTTCTTGAAATCGCAGGCGTGGAAGATGAGCAGGTTCCTCTTACCAAAGTGGAGCAAGACACACTGAACACGCTGATTCAAATTGATGGGGCGAAATTATCCGGCCGGCACCCTGGAATGAAGTACAAGAACATCGAGACCGATGCCAACAAGGGAATGAGTATAGGGGCGGTTGTCGGCTTCACGGCGTCCGAGCTTCACGCCAGAACGGAATCCGCGAACATCGCAATTCCAACTTTGCATGACAGGCTGAAGTCGTTGGAATCCAAGCACTGCCTTGGCCGAGTGCAGCCCAAACGCGGTCGGGAACACGTCTGGAGTCTGACCGAGCTTGGTAAGAGTTTTCGTTCCCGTCTACTTCATGACGTACTAGACGTCTTGATCCAGCATCACCCAACAGGGCAGCCTAGGGCCACGTACTCCTTGGCCAAATTAACACAAATGCTTCAGCCTCAAGGAAGTTCGTGGGCATCGGGAAGCCCCGGGACCGTTGCGACCGAAGTTGCAAGGCCCGGTGGTGGCTTCCGAGAGCTCCAATTAGCAGAAGTTCGGACTCTTTAGACATCACACACGATCAACGGCGTTTCACTCTTGTCTGGATTTTCCATGACGGAAGTGGCGTAATGGCCCTTCATGGACCCAATCATGCTTTCACCCAAGTTGACTCAAGTTCCTACCGAAATTAAAAGGCCACGGGTTCTTCACGTGCGCTATCGACCGCGCCGCCTTGAACAGTTTTGGAACTATCCCAGAGATAGAGCATTATCCCGCTTGGTGCGTGGTATCCGAACGAACAATCTGGCCGCACTCCTAATCTTCGTCGGTCCATTCAGCGGAGGGAAAACTACTGCGGCCACATACCTGGGTCAATGGTCATCATGTGATTCCTGGAAGGATAATGCATTGCCCTGCGGAGAGTGCTCCGGTTGTTTGACGGTTGTCCGCGGCCTTGGCGACCTTCGTTGTGGATTCCTCGAAATTGACTCCAGCAAAGGGGTCCCTCGGACGCAGAGGCAGCCATCATGGCTGGCTTCAACCAGCACTTTGGATCGAGGAACGGAGATATTGTGGATCCCCTCACGAAGAATCCACGGCCCCCCGTAATGTTTATTGATGAGGCCCAACGTCTGACCGGACGCGTTCAAGATAAGCTACTGAAACCGATTGAGCGAATCGGCAATGGGATCACCATTCTCGCTACGGACGACATAGCCAGAATCGATGGAGGGTTGGTATCCCGAGGTGTTGTGCACTTGTTCACCCACCCGACCCCCGAGGAAGCAGTACCACATCTGATACGTATTGCTTTACTCGAAGGCCATGAGTTAGTCATGGAAGCAGCCGTCATGATCGGCCAGAGTTGCGATGAATTACCCCGTGATTGCCTCGGGTTGCTCCAGGAGTCGATGAACTTTGGGGTGCATACGATCACCACCAATGAAGTAAGCGAGATTCTTCAGGGCTAGAACCACTCGGTCGCCAGCTTCCTTTCGACCTACAACGCAAGTGAGGACGCCCCAGTCCTCAACGGGTTCTTGAAGTGTCACATGAATGCAGGATGCCGGAGAGTTCCGGCAGGCTTTGTGACAGCAACCTTTAATCGAGGCACTCATGGCACACGAGATCGACATCACTACCGGGGCCGCTGCCGTGTTCGTTACCGGTGAACCCGCCTGGCATCGCCTTGGAAAAGTAATCGAGTCGGCCACCACCAGCAGCGAGGCCATTCAACTGGCCGGGCTGGACTGGCGGGTCGAACAGTTTCTGGTACGGGCATTAACCCGGACACGGACCAGCAGTTTGGCTGCCCGGACACGGTGGCCAATGTCAGGACCGACACCAATTCCGTGTTGGGCGTTGTTTCTAACGGCTACCATGTCTTCCAGAATTCCGATGCATTCGACTTCATGGACAGCATCGTGGGCGACAAGCTGGCCATGTACGAAACCGCAGGCAGCTTGAGGGGCGGACGCCATATCTGGATGCTCGCACGGATTCCAAAAGAATATCGTGCGGGACCGCATGACCTGATCAAACCCTACGTGCTGCTGGTGAACTCCCACGACGGCAGTGGTGCTCTCCGCATGATCCCCACGACAGTCAGGGTAGTGTGCGCCAACACCTTGTCTCTGGCAATGGGCCAGGCCGGTGCCGAGGGGCTTTCCATTCGTCATCACCCCAGCTTGGAGAAGCGAGTGGCCGAGGCCCGACAGAAGCTGGGAATCATTTCAGCCAGGCTCGATCGTTTCGATCAAGAACTGCATGCGATGCTGGCAACCATGCCAACCACACGGCAGACCAGCGATTACTTTCAAGGCCTGCTGCCGGAAGCCACCACGGATCGTGAGAAGAAGAACCGGGATGCAGTGATCGGGACGTTCTACTCCAATTACGACAACGAGCGGAACGTCCTTCCCGGCATGAAGCACACGGCATGGGCCCTGTACAACTCCGTCAGTGAATGGGCCGACCACCAGCGTCGGGTGCGGGTTACCGGAGATTTAGCACGGGCCGAGAACCGCCTCAACAGCATCTGGTTTGGCACATCCCACCGCATCAAGCAGATGGCCTATGACTCAGCCCTTGAGTTGTCCGGAATGAACTGAACGTGTTCCTTCCAAAGAAACCCGTTCTAGCCATTTGAGGAATACCGATGAGCACCACCACATCACGCAGGAAGATCCGCAGGCCGGTCCAGAAAGACAAGTTGGACGTATCGACACTTACACCAAACGTGCAGATGGTTCAGTTGAGCGAAATCGAACTCGATGGCCAGAATCACCGCGTGGACGGCAGCACTGATTCAGAGCGTGTGGCAGACCTGGCGGTTTCGATGAAGCTGAATGGCCAGCAACAGCCCGTGCAGGTCTTTGAATATCCACCCGACCAAGAGTCGCCGAGTGGGCACCGGTTCCTTCTGGCGTTTGGGTTTCGTCGATACACAGCAGCCAAGGTCAATGAATGGCCCGCCCTTGCGGCCATCGTGAAACCGATGCCGCTGAAGGCAGATGGCTCCATTGATCGATTGAACATCGAGCAGGTCCGAAGCATCGAAACCCTTCAGCGGGAGAATCTCAGCCCGATTGAAGAGTGCATCCTGATCCAACAATTGGCCGCGACCCTTCCACCGCAGTTGGATGAAGGCGGTATAGCAAGCCGGCATGAAGACGGCACCCTATCGGATGCCGCAATCCGGCACCTTGCCTACGGCATCGGAAGAACCGACGCGTGGGTGGGGGACAGACTGTACCTGGATCGCTTGGCACCTTCGGTCAAGCGGAGCGTGTTGGATGGAAAGATATACCTGATCTTTGCCCGGGAGATCGCAAAGCTGGCGGACCACGATGAGCAGGAACGGGTGGCAGGCATGTGCCAGGCCGATCCAAAGGACGGCCATTGCCCGACGACCATTCATCAGGTCCGCCGATACGTTGCCGATCGACAGAATTCCCTACGGGGTGTGCCGTGGCAATTGGATAAGGAGTTCCCTCGACACAAGCTGATCGTCGGCCCCTGCCATTCCTGTCCGTTCAACAGCAGCAACGACAAGAAGCTTTTTGAGCATGACGTAGCTGCGGCACCGGAGGGCTTTTGCCTAAGAACTTCGTGCTTCGAAGCCAAACGTGACATGGCGGAGAAGGCCACGAAGGCAGCGGTAGCCAAGATCGTCAAGCAGGAATTACCGCCGACAGAAACGTCCGCGGTGCAAGTGACGGCGGAGTTCGTGAAGCCCGCACGTGTGGCTCGGCAGGCGAAGAAGCAGATCGATGGCGTTCAGCCAAAGAAGCCCAAGCAGAAGCTGGAGTACCACGAAACGCCGGAGTACAAGGCACGGGTTGCCCTTGGCGAGGCTGAACGCAGTTGGAGGGACGAGGCAGACAAAAAGTTCACTCAGTCCTTGAAGCAGGCCCCCGGCCGGCTCACGGCTCTGATGCTGATTGGTCAGACGTATCGGATGCGGTGGGGGATGACCGAGAAGGACATCCGGAAACTTCACGACGTTTTCAGATCCACGGTGAAGGTCAACCCATCCGCCCTGATCCAGCTTGAGCGGAAGGTTCTGAAGCAAAGGAGATTCGAGTTCAGCTCCATTATGAGCATTAGCGGCAGGGAGTCCTTGTTCGAATATCTGGCAAAACTTTACGGCTTTGAAATGGCCGCATTCCCGAAGCTGGAGCAGTTTCTGCCAACCGGCCCGGACGATTGCGATCCAGTGGTTGCAGTGAAAACTGAATTGGAGTCATAAAATCACTGCCCGGAGGACACAACGGAAATGCTATAAGATTTCGTGCACCACCATACGACCACTTTAGTGACGTAGGGCGGCCCCATGCTCATCGAGCATGAAGGCAGAGACCTATCTTGTGGAACGCCAGATCGCCTGGGCCGTCAGGAATCACATCAAGTTGATGAAAAGCCCTGGGCAGCAGGACTCGGTCGAAGAATTTGACGGGGAGGAGAACAGAACCGCCTACACGACCACGCCGGAGGACAATCTGTTCGAGCCAATGCGTGATGACGTCAAAACCCAGTTCCAATCGGGCGACGGTGGAGAACTCGGTGGGAAGATGCAGGCGTTGTATTCGTCTTCCGCACTGGGATGCAACCTCTTTCATCATCTTCGCGACCTCCCACATCAATCCTGTTTGCTTGATGCACTCCAGATCCCCCTGGAGGCCGCAGTCTCGATCCAGTTCGAGCAGAAGCGACCGGTCATGGAGAACCCGCGAAACCAGGGATTTCCACGCGACCCCAACCTTGATGTCGTAATCCGTTTTGAATCGCGGAGACACCTGGAAACAGCTATCGAATGCAAATTCAGGGAACCGTGGTCGGGCAAGCCGGGGGGGAATCAAAGCCAAATATCTTGAGACAGAATCATTGTGGGCGGGGCTTACGAGTTTGAAAGCCTACGCGGTGAAGATCGGCACTGCCAAGCAGGATTAGATCAACCAACACCTTCACGCCGCCCAGTTGCTCAAACATCTATTGGGGCTTCGACACGAATACTGGCAAGGCGGGCACGGCAGCTTTGAGCTGCTCTACCTTTTTTACGACGTTCCCGGCGAAGAAGGCGGCAAGCATTTACGTGAATTGATCGAATTCGCACGAGCCACCCGGGAGGATGGGGTCCAATTCCGGTGGATCACCTGTCAGGAATACATCCTGAGACTTCTGAAGCACCGCGGTCGCTTTCCGGCTTTCGTCGATTACCTGACCTGGCAGTAGGCGAGCGAAGCAAGTCCAGTCCGGCGGGGGAAAGCGGCGCGTAAAACAGGTCCACCCCCATGGCCTTGGATTGGATGCCGATTTGAATCGGCATTACCAAGGCAGGGATGTTGAACGTGGACGACTACCTGC
>JANXVV010000110.1 GCA_025351525.1 Humisphaera sp.
CTACATGACCACCGAGTTCGGCTTCATCAAAATTGCCGACCGGTACACGACGAGCAGTTCGATGATGCCGCAGAAGCGGAACCCGGACATGCTGGAGCTGATCCGCGGCCGTTGCGGCAATGTCTACGGCGACCTGTTCGCCCTGATGACGATACTCAAAGGATTGCCGATCGGCTACAACCGCGACCTGCAGGAGGACAAGCGGATTGTCTTCCGGGCGTATGACATGGTCAGCAGTTGCCTGACGATGGCTGCGGCGATTGTGAACTCGGCCTCTTATGACAAGGATCGGATCGAGCCGACGCTGGATCGGGGGTTTCTGGATGCGACGAGTCTGGCGGAATTTCTGGTGACCAAGAGCGTGCCGTTCCGCACGGCTCATCACATCGTCGGCTCGCTGGTGTCTCATTGCGAGAAGACCGGCAAACATGCGCTCGGGCAGTTGAGCGTGGACGATTTCAACACGGCAATTGAGTCATCGTGTAAAGCCGTCGGGTCAAGCCCGCCGCTTGTTCGGGTGGATGAGGAGGTTTACACCTGCCTTGGGGCCCGCAATGTCGTCAAACGCTATCAAAGCGCCGGTGCGGCGGGGGGCAAGCCTTTCGAGGATCAGTTGGCGGCATGGAAAACAAGGCTCGGGATGTAGTCATGTAGCGGCTAAAACTGTGCGGACTGAGGCGAGCCATATCCGGCTTGTACAGCGGGATCACGCGATCTTTGCGCCTTTGCGCCCGTATTCATTTTCTTTTGTTACCGGCACCGCGCGGAGGCAGAGGGATTGGTGGCGTTGTCGGTTGAGGAGCAGTCTGAATTGCAGCGATGATTAACCCGGATGCGTCAACATCTGGAAAGGCAGCCATGCAAATTGTGATGAACACCGGCGGGATTGCGTCGACCAATGCCTATCTGGTCGCGGATGAAATCAGCAAACAGGCGGTGGTCTTCGACGCGCCGGACGGGACGGTGGCGCCTCTGCTCGATGAGGCGGTAAAGCGCGGCTGGGACGTCATCGGCCTCTGGTTGACGCACGGGCATTTCGACCACGTCGCGGATCACGCAGTCGTGACGCGGCGATTTCCCAAGGCCAGGGTGCTGATCCATCCGCTTGACGAACCGAAGCTGCGAAAGCCGATGAGTTCGATGTTCGCGCTCCCGTTCGTGATTCCAGCGCGGAGCGCGGATGGGCTTTTAAGCGACGGGCAGAAGCTGTCGATCGGGTCGATGGAAGTGGAGGTGATTCACACGCCGGGGCACTCACCGGGGCATGTGATGTTTTATATTCCGAAAGAAAAAGTTTTGATCGGCGGGGATCTAATCATCATGGGGGCGGTGGGCCGGACCGATCTGCCCGATGCGGATTTCGGCACGTTGCAGGAATCGATTCGCCGGGTGATGGAACTGCCGGATGACACGCAACTGCTCGGCGGGCATGGGGACGCGAGTTTGCTGGGGGATGAGCGGAGGGAAAATCTTTACGTGCGGGAAGCGCTGGGGAATGGGTAGCGACTGTATTTAAGTAGCATGGGCATCCTGCCCATGGCCGTGGTATTCCACGGCATTGGCCGGTACTCCGGTCAATTCAACAAGAGCGCGGCGATCTTTTTTTTATCGCCCAAAGAGCGCTGCGCTTTGGCTTGGGTCGACCGGAGTACCGATCGACATCGCGGGGTACCGCGAACATGGGCAGGATGCCCATGCCACGTAAAGCCGCCGACAGTTTCATAACACCTGTCTCACTTGTGCCGCACCGTCTCCACTTCGACCGGATCGTCCTTGGTGTTATCCACCACGAGACTGCGCTGATGCAGGATTTCGTCGAGGCGGTCCCAGATGAAGACGAGAAAGATGATGTTTTCCCATCGTTTGACGACGACGCCGTTGCCGTCGATGGCTTCGAGGTCACCGCTGCCGAGACCGAGCATCGTCTCGAGAATGTCGCGATAACGGCTGCGGAATTTGAGCCCGGATCGATCGGTGATTTCCCGGCCTTCCCCGAAATACCATTCCTCGATCGAGTTGGGCGAAAACACTTTGCGCCCGCGGCTGAATGAATGGAACAGCGACAGCAGCCATGGCCCGACGAGCAGCCAACTCATCACGCTGGCGAAACCGGCATCGAGCCGCGGGTGCAGTTGCCGCAGGTAACCTGTGAGCAGTGAGAGCACTTGAAGGTGCTTCATGTCCTCCAGATATTTCGACACCACCCAGGCGAACGTGAAGATGCCGGCCCAGAGCAGAAATTTCAGGGAACTGAGATCGAAGAGCAGGGTGACCAGTGTGTAAAAGACCACCCAGATGTAGATCCAACCCCAGATCACCGGGTTGCCGTGATGCCGCAGGCTGACCGCAGCGATAAAGCCTGTGAGAATCATCGCCCAGAGGAAAAATGAGCGGTGGACGGAATAGACGACAATCTCCTCCACCTTAAACCGCGCGTTGCGGCGACGGCTTAAGGCACCCACCAGACCGAACCCGGTAAACAACCACCAGACAAAGGCGCCGATGCGGTTAGCTCCGGCGAAAAAGCCCTCGTTGGACGGTTTGCCGGGCACCTTCAAGTCAGTGTGGTGCGAAGATGACAAGTTTGAGTCTCCCGAGGCCGGTGGGGCAACGGGTGGTTGTACGGATGAATTTGTAGTGTCTGCCATAGCATCCTTTCCCTTTCGCATGCGACTTATGTCAAACAGAATATCGCCAAACTATGCTGCGGTCACGGCGATGATTGTGTGGCCCGCCATATGTTCCATCGGTTGCGGAAAGCGGTCTCGATGCCTCGGGCAAATGACTGGCCATCCATCAGAGCAGACTGCGCCATTTCACTTCGCAATGTCGCTCGAATGGCGGCCAAGCCTTCTATATCACTCGCCAGGTCTGTTGCCGCGCGAACAAACTGGAAGGGGTCATGCGCGGCCCAGCCACATCGATGCAGATTCGACAACAGGCTCCAACCCGCGCGGCCCAGGGACGTTTTGCCCACGAGAGTGATTACGGGAACTCCCATCCACAGGGCGTCCAGGCTGGTCGAGTGACCGTTGTATGGCAACGTATCGAGTGCCAGATCGATTTGTTCGTAGATCGCCATGTATTCGCGATGGGGTTGCGGACTTACGAATAGCAGTCGTTCGGGATCGATGCCTCCCGCCTCGAACTGTGCCGCGGTTGCGCTCCGATGCCTCCCGGCGGGTGCCAGCACGATCATTTGTGAATGTGGAACCGCCGAAAGCACGGAAATCCAGAGTTGAACGACCGAGGGATTTATCTTGCAGAAATTGTGGAGACACCCAAACGTGATGCGGCCTGATTTCAGCGCGGGCAGGGGGCTGACGGGTTGTGCATTTTCCATGGGTTCATAGCACCAGAAGCTATGCGGAAGGTGTATGACAGGATCAGTCGCGTCAGGACAGGCCGGCGGATCGAGATAGGGATCGCTAAGCCGGGCATCGATTGTCGCAAGGCCCGTCGATGCGGGATAACCCGCAAAACCGATCTGTACCGGCGCCGGCTTGAGCGAGAACATTCCGAGGCGGTTTCCCGCGAGGTGCTGGGTTAAATCCACCAGCACATCGATACGGTCGGCGAAGATCATCGAAGCCAGGGATTCATCGCTCAATCCCTTCACCGGCCGCCATGAATCGCACAGAGTGCGGAACTCCATCGTCAAGGCATCGGGAGTTGCGACGTCGCTGTAGCAAATGACCTCGAAATGATCGCGGTCGCGGTGGCGAAATAGCGGGAGAAGATTGCGGCCGATCACATGATTGCAGAAGTCCGGCGAGACATACCCGATGCGCAACCGCTCCCCCGGGCGCGGAATGTAAAACCGTTTCGGCGACATGGCTTCGTGGTGGCTTGCCCAGCGCGCCTGCTCCGCCAAAACCTGCTCGTGCCCATCGGGAAGAAAGTGAAGCGTGTAAATGAGGTTGCTCCAGACCACACCGCCGGGTTGAATGGCCAACGCTCGACGAAGCAATTGAACGGCGGATTCGATCCGCCCGGCATCTTTATGAGTGTTGGCAAGATTGAGCAGGGCACCGACATCGTCCGGGTTGAATTGCAATGCCTTCTCATGTGCCCTGATGGCATCATCAACGCGACCGGATTCACGAAGCACCGTTCCAAGCCCATCGTATGCTTCCGCACAGCTTGGATTCAGGTCGATGGCAGCGAGGTAAGCCGCCTCGGCTTCTAATGGCCGCCGCGCATCGGCCAGTGTGACGGCTAGATTATACCGGGGCAAAAAGGCGTTCGGTTGGAGCGCGATTGCCGCCCGGTAGTGATTCGCCGCCTCATCCGGGTGACCCATGGCGCTAAAGGCATTGCCAAGATTGTTCATCGCGTCGACGAAAAGTGGATTCAATCGCAGGGCAGTTTGCAGCGACGCGATTGCTTCCGGGAAACGCCCCAGTCGTCGAAAGGCTTCGCCAAGATTCCCATGATAATCAGCCACGGCAGGCTGCAGCTGAACAGCCCGGGCGATATATTCCAACGCCATGCCGCAACGATCGGTCTGGATGTACAACACGCCTAAAAAATGGAGCGTGTTCGGCTGGTTGGGTTCATCTCGAAGGATCTGCCGGTAGAGGTCCTCTGCGGCCGCGAAATCACCTCGTTGATGATGAGACAGCCCGAGCTGTAGAGTAGTCTCGCAAGAAAAAAATGGCGTATCGTCCATGGGTCGGCTCGAATTCTCCCGTTTTTGAAAACTTGAATCAAACGAATTCATCGCCAAGTCGTAAGAACTGGGTACAGGACTTTGAAAATGCCTATGATATCACCCATTTTTCGATTGCGGGCAATCCTACCGGCCGTCATAGGCGGCTTGATGCTTCTCCCGGCGGTCCGCGCATTGACGCTTAAAGCTGCCGTCGTGCCGCCCGCAACCGCTCTGCCATCGCCGGCGGACCGTTTCGAGGCGCGGTTTACAAAAGAGGTGCGGCCTGTCGTTGAAAAGTATTGCTACGGGTGCCATGCCGGTGAGAAACATAAGGGCGATGTCACCCTCGACAAGTACACCCACTTTGCCGCGGTTCAGGCGGATCGGCCTCTGTGGGAAGACATCGCCGATCAGCTCGCGAGCGAGAGCATGCCGCCGGAGGACAAGCCGCAACCGACCAAGGCGGAGATGGCGTTGCTGACGAGTTTCATCGGTGAGTCGCTGTCGTTCCGCGATTGCAGCGGCCCGCGCGATCCGGGCAAGGTCACGATTCGG
>JANXVV010000124.1 GCA_025351525.1 Humisphaera sp.
CGGCCTTATCAGCAGACCGGCGTTCACTGGTTGCGATTCCTCACCCGGCTCGGTTTGGGTGCGTGTCTGGCGGATGATATGGGGCTCGGCAAAACGATTCAGGTCATCGGCCTGTTGCTGCATTTGAAGAAAGATCGTGCAGTGAACGATGCCGTCACCCCCGGCCTGCTCATCGTGCCCGCCTCGCTCATCGCCAACTGGAAGGCCGAGCTTGCCCGCTTTGCACCTTCCCTCACTTTTTTCATCGCCCATCCCTCGGAGGATGGCGATCGACTCCCCGCAAATCTATCCCGCGATTTCGATCTGGTCATCACCACCTACACCATGCTGGCCCGCATCGAATGGCTGCGCGATCGCGAGTGGAAGCTGGCGATTCTGGACGAGGCGCAGGCGATCAAAAACTCCGGCACGCGGCAGACGAAGGCCGTGAAATCGATCAGAGCCGCCTCGCGCATCGCGCTCACCGGCACGCCGGTGGAGAATCGGCTGTCCGATCTCTGGTCGATCTTCGACTTCCTCAATCCCGGCTTGCTCGGCGGCGCGAAAGCGTTTGGTGCCTTCGCCAAGGAATTGGCGACACGGGTTCACAACCCATACGCCCCGCTGCGGACGCTGGTGCAGCCGTACATTTTACGGCGGCTAAAAACCGACAAGCGCATCATCTCCGATCTGCCCGACAAAACCGAGATCAACGCCTATTGCGGTCTGACCCAACGACAGGCCGCGCTGTATGAGAAGACCGTTCGCGATCTCGATGAGGCGATCCACGAAACCGATGGCATCCAACGTCGCGGCATCGTGCTGGCCTCCCTCATGCGGCTCAAGCAGATCTGCAATCATCCCTCCCAACTGCTCGGTGACGGTGAGTACGATCCGGATCACAGCGGTAAGTTTCAGCGCCTCGCCGAGATCTGCCGCGAGTTGGCGGAGCGACAGGAGAAGGCGTTGATCTTCACGCAGTTCCGCGAAATCGCGGGACCGCTGGCGGATTATCTCAGCCGTATCTTCGGGAGGGACGGCCTGTTGCTCAGCGGGCAGACGCCGGTGGGGAAACGGCAGGAGCTGGTCAACTCTTTTCAGCGCGAAGACGGCCCGCCGTATTTCGTACTGTCGATCAAGGCCGGCGGCACGGGATTGAATCTGACGGCGGCCTCGCACGTCATCCATTTCGACCGCTGGTGGAATCCGGCGGTGGAGAATCAGGCCACCGATCGCGCCTTCCGCATCGGGCAGAAGCGAAATGTGCTGGTTCACAAATTCGTCTGTCGCGGTACAGTGGAGGAGAAGATCGATGCGATGATCGCCCTGAAAAGCGGCCTCTCCCGCGAGTTGCTCGATGGCGGCGGGGCCGAAACGCTGCTGACTGAGATGGACAACGATCAACTGCTGAAGTTTGTGTCGCTGGACATCAGGAAGGCGATGGAGGCGTGAAAGCAGGTGGCATGGGCGTCCCGCCCCTGTTTTTTCCAAAAAAGCAAGACATGGGCGAGACGCCCATGCCACCATTTGCAAAGAGGAGTTGGACCATGGGTTGGTACGATCGCGGCTACGGCAATTTCCCCCCTTACGTTCCGATCGCGGTTCGCCGGAGCAATGCGCTGCGCGAGATCAAGAAGCTCGTGAAAAAGGGGACGGTCATCACGCCGGTCGAGGTTACGGGCCGCAAGATCACGACCACGTTCTGGGGCAATGCCTGGTGCGACAATCTCACTTCGTATCACCACATCGCCAACCGCCTGCCGCGTGGCCGGACGTATTGCAATAATGGTTCGATCATGCACCTTCAGATCGAACCGGGAAAAATCACGGCTCTGGTCAGCGGATCGGAACTCTATGAAATCACCCTCGACATCAAACCGTTACCGGCTGCGAAGTGGAAAGCGATCCGCGCCCAATGCGCCGGGCAGGTGGGATCGCTCGTCGAATTGCTGCAGGGGAAGCTGTCGAAGAACGTGATGGAGATCGTCACGAAGGCAAAAGATGGATTGTTCCCTTCGCCGGATGAAATCGAGATGTCCTGTTCTTGCCCGGACCACACGCGATTGTGCAAGCACGTCGCCGCCGCGTTCTACGGCGTCGGCAATCGGTTGGATGCGCAGCCCGAGCTGCTCTTTAAATTGCGTCATGTCGATCATCTGGAGTTGATCGCGCAGGCGGCGGCACCGACGGCACTTGGCTCATCGGCCAAGGGGAAGAAAAGGAAAACCATCGACGCCGGGGATCTGTCGGCGGTGTTCGGGATCGAACTGGATGCGGCACCGGTCGCGCCGGAAATGGTGGAGTCGGCTGCCCCTGTCAAAGTCATTGTAAAGCGGAAGAAAGCGGCGGTTCCGAAACGTGTTTCTCGCAAGGCGAAGTTGAATTCAAAGGGCTTGTGAGCTTTTCGTAGCATGGGCTACCAGCCGATGCGACTACTCCGCCCGCACTAAAGGTGCGGGTTAATGGGTGCCACAGGTCGCGGTACTCCGCTCGTTGTTACTCACAAATCTACCGGATGTACAATAGCTTCTAAGCGTGGCCCATGGATGGGTCGCTGGTGCGTCAACGGAGTGACCATGGTTTCCGATTGGGTTTTGGAGGAATCGGCGTCGGTGGATCTGGGCGATGAACGGTTGAACGACCGCTATGCCCGCATCCTCTCGAGTATCGGCAATCGGCCGAATCTGAGCATTCCCGCCGGTTGCCTGGGGCGGGCGGAGATGGAGGCGACTTACCGCTTTACCGACAACCCACGCGTCACGTTCCAGAAGATTCTCGCGCCGCACCGCCGGCAAACCCTGGCACGCGTGGCAAAACACGCGGTCGCGTTGTTTGTGCAGGACACCACCGAACTGGACCTGACGCGTCCGCAGCAGCAGGTCGTCGGTGCCGGCGGGCTGGACGGTTCCAGCCGTCGCGGCCTGTTCGCACACCTGCTTCATGCATTCGCGAGCGACGGCACGCCGCTGGGGACGGTGTCGGCGCAGATCATCAACCGCCCGGACGAACCCAAGCACAAGGGCAAAGGCAAGCGGACCAAAGCCCGGAAGGACCTGGAGCGCGTCCACAAGCCGATCGAGCAGAAGGAGAGCATGCGCTGGCTGGACGGGCTGCGGGCCGTGCGCGAGGCGGCCGGGCAGTTGCCCGATACGCGGTGTATCTGCATCGCCGACAGTGAGGCGGACATCTACGAGCTGCTGGCCGAGCCGCGCGAGGCGGCCAATGGCCGCTCGATCGACTTCATCTTCCTCGCCTGCCGCGACCGGGCGTTGGAGATGGAGGCCGCCGATGACGATCCGGCGCCGGACCCGAAGGCGCCCGCGCCCGATGCGTCGCCGCCCCGCCATCTGCGGGAGGCCGCGATGGCCACACCGGCGCTGTACACGGTGCAGATGCTGATCCGCGGGCGGGGCGCGAAGCTGGGGCTGAACGTCGGCGGGCGACGCCAGGCCCGCGAAGCCCGTCAGGCGATGATCCTCCCCACCCCCGACTGGCGCGCCTCGGTCCCTCATCGCGGGTAAACTCCCGCACGAAAGGAACCGCTCATGGCTCAGACAACCTCCCCGCCTTTTCCACTGAAAGACGCTTCTCTTTCCCCCGCGCCGCCGGCCG
>JANXVV010000127.1 GCA_025351525.1 Humisphaera sp.
CCCCAGAAGGGCCCGAACCAGAAGGTCGGGCTTTTAAGAGGTTTCGTCAGATAAACATCCTGCACGTTTCGCACCCGCGCGATCCCGAACTGCGGCAACACTTTCACGAGCGCCTCGCGAAACGGTTTGAATTTGTGCAGATGCCCGTGCGAATCGACGTGAGAGATCGGGATGCCGTGTGCGAGCAGCGATTCGATCTGAGCCGTCGTCTCGCGCTCGATCTGATCGACTGGAATTTGCCCCAGAATCGCACGTCGGCGGACGAGATTGGACGGAAGGAATCGGCCATCGGAATCCGTCAATGCAGGCACTTCGCCGGGGGGACAAAGGGGCGATTCGGGGGTGGTGTCATTTTCGCGAACGTAGGTCAGATGCACGCCGAAGCTGAATTCCGGGTGATGTTTCGCGAACTCGACGGCTTTGGACGTCGCGGGCATTTTCGGCATGATCGTCGCGCCGGTCAGTCCGCCGCGCTCGAAGCACTCGATGGTGGCGGCGACCGTGTCGTCGTCCTGCCCGAAGTCGTCGGCGTTGACAATGATTCGCATGAGGGGCGGCTCCGAAAAGTGGCATGGGCATCCTGCCCATGGCCGTGGTACCCCACGGCGTTGACCGGTACTCCGGTCAATCAAACAAGAGCGTAGCGATCTTTCTTCATTTCTTCATTCACCGTTTTAGGGACCAGAGCATGTTTAGGAACAGGGTTGGGTTCGCCGTAGCCCATGCTACGACAGCCTTCACCGTCTTTTTAAACACGCTCTAAGAACGCTGCGCTCTTGCTTGAGTCGACCGGAGTACCGATCGACATCGCGGGGTACCGCGAACATGGGCAGGATGCCCATGCTACTTGAATGCCGCTCAACCGAACGCATTATCGCCATCGGCGGGTCGTACCGTCCAAACATTGGCTGCGGCGGGCGCATCGGGGCCGGGCGGCGCGGGTTTCACCAGCAGGTGCAACTCACCGACCGCCACCAAACCCCACCGCCGCAGGTGAGGCGATCCCGGTTCATCCGGCAGGCAGATTTCGATCGCATCCACCCCGCGCCGGGCCAGCGCCTGCATCGCCAGCAGCAGGATCTGTTTCAGGCTCACCCGCGCGGGATCGAAGACGGCCCAGTCGATCAGTGAGCCGAGCGCCAGGTTCTTAAAACCGCGATGCGTGGCGGTCTCGTAGAATCGATCGCGGATCAGAAAGTAGGCGATGAGTTTTCCATCCGGCCCGCGTACCCCGAAAGCAGCGCGGTGATTGCGGGGGTTGTCGTTGAGCGAATTTTGCAGCACCCATTGAACCCATCGCGCCGAGCGGTGGAATCGGGCCGGAGGCTGCCAGGCATCGAACGCCGCATCGAGCTCGGCAGCCGATGCGGGGTCGTTGCAATCCAAGGGGCGGCATTCGAGCCCGAGTGTGCCAAGTCGCGCGCACACCGCGATCGCGCCTCGATGCAGCAGCAATCCGGCATCCACCAGAACCGTCGCGATCTTCGCTTTCCACCCGGTGCCCAAACGCTGCTCAACGACGGAGCGACTTCGCCGCAAGGCCAGATACCGGCGCATCGGAAAATCGCGCCACTTCAATTTCTCGAACAACGGCAGCGCCATCTTCGACACCCCGCACGCGCCGAGCGTTTGCCGAAACGACTGCATCTTCAAAATGAGTGACACGCCCATGAGCGTCTTGCGGAATTCCTCCTGCACGTACAGTTCCGAGGTCCACAGCATCGGCTCGCGCCGGCCATCGGTCGCGGCTTCGCCGGTCAGCAGATCGAGCTTACCGATCACCCGCCCACCGGCGGTCCCGATGATCTGCACGGGGTCCTGATCGTCGCGGCACAGCGGGTTGTCGAGCCAGGCACGCCGTTTCTCGGGCGGCAGTTCCGCGATGTGGTCCGGATCGTCCCAGTCGAACACCCGGCCCGAAAGCAGATCGCCGCGAAGCACGAGATGGATCGATGCGCTTTTACCGGGGGGTGGAATGGCGGAAATGGGCTTGGCTTCAATTTCCACGATCCGTCCTTTGCCGGATTTGCCGGCGTGGTATTATTCCCGCGCAGAGCCTGAGAGGTTTTCATACAGCCCCCGGTTTACCGGGGTAGACCCTCTGACACCCAGCGGGTTTCGCAGTCGAATGGTTCTCCCGGGTAAACCCGGGGCTGTATTGTTCGACGAAAATTTCCCAGGCTCGCGGCGGATCGTAATCCGCACGCCGGAGCAATACAACGGTCCTCATCACCCAGGCAGTCCCCTTCCATGGTCATTCGATTTCCCATCACCCAGGCGAGCGTCGATCGTTTTGTCGAACTGACCGGCGACCGAAATTCCATGCATGTGTCCGAGGAATTCGCCCGCCGCTTCCGCTTCCGACGCCGGGTGGTTCATGGGATGCTCCCGTTTGCCCACCTGATGTTCGTTCATCGCCTGTTCCCCGGAAAGCGGGTGGAACTGGTTCAATGCCAGACCAAATTTCACAAGCCGGTTTTCGTCGATGACGTCGTTCGGTTGGAGATCGAGATTTCCCCGGCGAACGGCAATGAGATTCCTTACGAGGCGCGATGGGTCAACGACCGCAATGAAGATTTGCTCATCAAGTCCAGGGGAATGCTGCGCGTACTTGAGAGCGCGACCAACCCCGAGGCGGTCGCGGCGGAGCAATGTTTTATCACCGAGCCGCTTTCAGAAAACGATCTGAGCATCGAAGAACTGGCCGGTCGGTCCGAGACGCTTTCATTCCGCCTGACGGAAGCGTCGATCCACCGATTTTGTGAGAGCGTGTTGGAGGGTGAACCCATCGGCCGCACGATGGGAAGATCGAACTTTTTGGCCACGGTGTTACTTTCCACTCTGGTCGGGATGAAGTTGCCTGGCCGCTATGCCACCTTTTCCGGATTTCAGTTGGCCTTTGAAAAATCGGTTCCAACGGATGAAACCTGCCAATGGAAGGCGACCACTGGAAAGGTGACGGTGGCGACGGAATCGGCGGAACTGGCGGTGGTGTTGACCGGGGGTGAAAACAACCAGCCTCTCGCGGTCGGCAGCATTCAGTCGATGGTCAATCCCCGCGCCCGCGTGGGCATTACCTGCCGTGAGATTCAAGAGGGGCGACTGGACCTGGGCTTGCGCGGCAAGGTGGTCATCGTGACCGGATCGAGCCGGGGCATCGGTGCGGCTACCGCGAAATTGATGGCGATGCTCGGTGCCAAAGTCGTGGTCAACTACGCGCAGGGCCGCGCCGACGCCGAGTCGGTCGTGGAAGATATCCAAAGCGCCGGCGGGGCTGCCATCGCGGTGCAATGCGATGTGCGGGATGCGCAGCAGGTCAAGTTGCTGGTGGCCCGCGCGGTCGCCGAATGGGGAGCCGTTCACATCCTGGTCAACAACGCCGTGAAAGACACCCAGGCGCGCGAGGCGATGGAACTGGGTTGGGACGATTTCCTCGGCGAGTTGGAAGTGACGCTGAAGGGGATGCACCATTGCTGCCGCGAGGTGGTGCCGCTGTTTAAGTTGCAGGGGGGCGGAAAGATCGTGAACCTCTCGACGATTTTTGTCGACAATCCCGTCAAAGGTCAGTGCAAATACATCACCGCCAAAAGCGCGGTGGTGGGCTACTCGCGCAGCCTGGCGAAGGAATTGGCGGGGGATAACATCCAGGTCAACGTGCTGGCTCCGAACATGACGTCCACCGATCTGCTGGCCGGCCTGCCGACCGAAATCGTCCGCCGCATGGGTCAGCAGCGGCCCGGCAAGCGGAACATGGACCCGGTGGAGGTGGCCCAGGCGATTGTTTTCCTGGCCTCGCAATGGTCTAATTCGATGAACGGGCAGAAGCTGGTTTTGAATCTGGGCGAGCCGCCTTTCGCTTAAGAGCCCGCGATTTTTTGAGGAACAGGTCCGAAATAACTTCCGCAGATGGGTTTGGGTGCCACAGGTCGCGGTACTCCGAGACCTGTGGCTTTCGGCCACCGAACCACGCACAGGTCTCGGAGTACCGAGACCTGTGGCACCCCCTACCCGAAAACTTCGCACGACACGGGAACATCAGGACGAAAACGTCGCGAAATCAGTGGTAGGTTCCAGGAAGCGTTCAATTGCATGGATGCAACGATTCGCCAATTCGCCCGCGAGGTGATCGACACCGAGGCCGCCGCCGTCAGCGCGGTGTCGTCTGCGGTGGATGAACATTTTGAAAACGCCGTCCGGCGCGTGCTCGATTGCACCGGCGCGGTGCTCACCAGCGGCATCGGGAAGGCGGGCATCATCGCCCGAAAGCTCTCCGCCAGTTTTTCCAGCACCGGCACCCCCAGTCATTTTCTGGACCCCGCTCAAGCCGTGCATGGCGACCTCGGTTCCCTGCGGCCTAACGATCTCGTCGTCATCCTCTCCGACAGCGGGGAGACCGATGAAGTGTTGCGGATGCTCAATATCCTCAAGCGGTTGAATCATCCGATCATCGCCATGACTTCAAGCCGATCGAGTACGCTGGCGCGCTTCGCGTCTGTGACTCTGTCGTTTGGCAAAGTGAAAGAGGCCTGCCCGCTCGGGTTGGCGCCGAGCGCATCGACCACCGCGATGCTGGCGCTGGGCGATGCCCTATGCCTCACGGTGATGAAACTCCGGAATTTCACGGCGGATAATTTCGCCCTGTTCCACCCCGCCGGAAATCTGGGCCGCAAGCTCATCAAAGTGAGCGAGGCGATGACCTTCCGCCTCGGTGAAAATCTTCCCGTCGCTTCCGATCGGCGAACCGTCGGCCAGGTGCTGCACGAAGTCAGCTCGATCAAACGCCGGAGCGGCGCGGTGATTCTCGTCAACGATACCGGTCAAATCACCGGCATTTTTTCCGACGGCGATCTGCGGCGGCTCATCACCGACAACGACGGCACCGCGCTAAATCGACCGGTGGCATCCGTGATGACCCGCAATCCCAAACGCATTTCGGGCGAGGCGTTGGCCAGCGAGGCGATGGCGATTCTCAAGCAATTTCGCATCGACGAACTTCCGGTCGTCGATGCCGCCGACAAACCGGTCGGTCTGATTGACGTTCAGGATCTGGTCATCCTGAAAATGCTGGATATCGAGCCGGATGTTTAAGGACGAAACTTTTGCGATCATTCATTCTCGTTATTGTCGCCGGTTTTCTGCTCTCGATGGGCGGGCTGATTTATTTTTGGGTGCTTCCTTCTCACGGGCGTCGCGGCAGTGTGACGATCGACCGTCCGTCAACCCCCGTCTCCATTTTGCCCAACGACAGCGGTTCACCGCTGGGCAATGGGGACGATGTCGTGATGAAAAAATACGACCAGCGCACGGGCGAACTGGCCTCGGAATTTCTGGCCAAAGAATATAAGCCGCAGCGCGGCGGCAAAATTGCGGTGAAGGATGCGACGGCTCGTTTTCACATGTCGAACGGGCAGGTACTGCAAATCCATGGCGCGACCGGCCTATTCACCGGCGACAAAACTCAACCGGACAAAAAGAGCGGCGGCGGCGCGCCAACCCGCGCCGAGCCGCCCTCGCGCGGGCACCTGGAGGATGTCACCCTCAAAATCCTCGACGCCGCCGAGCATGAGTCGATGACCATCGTGATGAACAACGCCTCGTTCGACAGCGAAAGTTCGACGATCTTCACCGAGGCATACACCGATGCTGCCACCGGCTTGGAGGTGCCGGGCGACCAGGTGAAGGTCACCATCCGCAGTGCCGACACCAATCCCAGCGGGTACGATTTTGACGGGCGCGGGCTGCGCGTCGCCTGGAATGAACGGGATCGGCGGCTGGCGAAACTGGACGTCGCCCACGGTGAAATGCTGGTCGTCAAAAATCCGAAAGGCTTCGCGCAAACCAGATCGACGGTGACTTCGGAACCCGGTCTGAAAAATGCGCAGACGGCGACCACTGAATCCGCCACCAAGCCGGCTCAGGAAATCAAAAAAGCTTCCCCGTCGAATCGGTCGGTGTTGCCCGCCAACATCGATCCTCCCGTCTATCGCGCAACCTTCTTGCAGCAGGTGCGCATCGTTCAAAACGGTCAACCGATGGCGATCGCGGATCGCATGTCGGTCGATTTCTGGATGCGGTCCGGTGATGATTCCACCAAATCCGGTACCTCTTCCACAACGCGACCCACGACGTTACCCATCACTCAAACAACTGCCCTCGTTTCCGCGACGGGGCCGACGACGACCGCAACCAGTCGACCCGCCGATGAATCGCCGATTTACATTTATTGGACCGGCCCACTGCATGTGGAACCCTATGCGCAGTCAGCCGCACCGGCGGGTGAATCGATCGTGACGCTCGATGGAAAGCCGGTGATCGCCCGGCAACAGTCCTCGGAAATTCACGCGTACAAGCTGATCTATCGCACGGAAGACGGCAGTCTTCACGGCTCGACCATCCCCGGTGAATTGGTGCAGATGACCAGTGCCGATGCGCACGGTCAATCGATCATTCGCACCACCGCGCTCGAATATCGGGCCCGGGCTCAACCGCCTCTGGCGATTCTGAGCGGCAAGAGCACCGCCGTGCTGCCCGCGCAGGCGGAGGGGCCGGGCATGAACGCATCGTGGAACGATCGCTGCGTGTTGCGGTTCGACACGCTGCCCGATGGCCGCAGCGCGATCAAGCAGGCGGACATCACCGGTGATGTTTTCATCGATCACCCGCAGATCAAGTTGAATGCGCAGCGGTTGGAATTGGCATTCGATTCCTCACCGCACGGCGCTTCTTCTAAATCGGTCACAAAGCCGACGACGATTGCGTCGACCCAGCCGTCGATGCAGATGAATCTCAAGCAGCTCGTCGCCAGTGATGCGGTGCATTGTCAGATGAAGGATGGCGAAAATAAGACGCAGATGATCGACTGCAACACGTTGACTCTGCTGACGGATTTCACGCCGGATGGGAAGCTCGTCCCCCGCACCGTCAATGCGGATGGCGACGTTCATGCGGTCGATGCGGATCAGGATTTGCGCGCCGGGCATCTGGCCGTCACGCTCGCCCCATCGACACGGCCGGCATCCACCAAGCCCTCGGACAATGCCGGTGGGTTCAGCGCAAATGTCGATTTGCAGAGCATGATCGCGCACGATGCGGTGCATGTGATTGGCCGCCGCGATGGCACGGAGGCGTTTGCCGACACCATGTTGATCGATAAAAAGGCCGGCAAACCGACGATCAAATTCGTGGGTCAACCCTTCGCGAAGATCATTCAGAAATCCAACATCGTCACCGGTTCGGTGATCGACCTGTCGCCGGATGGCCAGCAACTGAGCGTCGATGGCGCGGGGACAATGCACGGTTCGCAACAGTCGTCGCCCGGGATGGCGGTCAAACCGATCGATGTGAGTTGGACCCGCAGCCTTCGCGTCGACGGCAAGCGAAATGTCGTCGATGCGCTCGGGGATGTGGCGGCGACATCCGTCGATACGGATGGCACCGTGGACATCGCACGCGGCGACCGCGCGCAGCTTTTTCTGGCGGATGTTCCGACAACTCAGCCGACGACCAGAGCCGCATCAACCGCCCCCACGGCAAGTTTGAGCACTCGACCTGCCACACAGGAAGTTGCCGTCAAAAAGATCGTCCGGCAGGCGATCTTTCAGGACAATGCCTCGATCAGTTCGACCCTGCTCGATAACAACGGCCGTCCCCAACGCCGTATGAACCTTCTGGCGTCGACGATTCAATACGATCTGGTTCCCGTCGCCGGCGATGCGAATGCGGCTCCAATAAAAAAGATGACGGTTCCCGTGGGCGGTCGGATGCTGGTTGAAGATTACCGCGCCGCCACCACTCAACCGGCGGGCGGAGGTTCCGACATCGGCGGCGCTCGCGGCGCGACGGCCTTTCAATGGTCGAAAAATTTGACCTACGATGATGGCACGCACAAGGCGATCATGCAGGGGAGTGTCGTGATCGATCATCGCGATGATGCGCAGAAAGAGGATTCGCTTCGATTGACCGGCGACACCGTCACCGCCGAGTTGGAAGCCGTTGCCGCCACCAGACCGTCGACGGCCACGACACAACTGACCGAGCCGCGTTTTCAAGTTCGGCGGATCACGGCGAGGGGCAACCTGATCGTCACGATGCGCGGCGGGGAACTGCAATGCGATCGAATCGCCTACGATCCGATCACACACCTGCTGAATGCCTACGGTACCGAAGAAGTGGACGTCATTTTTTCGCGTACCGGGCCGGGGGCATCGCAGCCGATTCGTGCGTTGGAAATGCAGTGGGATGCGAAGTCCGATTTGCCTAAGATCACGAAGATGAATGCGCGATTCCGCAAGTGATCGCGGTGCCTTTAGGAACGGGACCGCAATCGCGTTCGCGTCTGGACTGGGTTCCACAGGTCGCGGTACTCCTAGATCTGTGCCTTTCGACCACGAAGCAAGCACAGGTCTCGGGGTACCGCGACCTGTGGCACCCCGCGCTGCTGGAAATCTAATATCAATTCACGCCCCGTTCCTTGGTTGTGAATTTCACGGAGCCTGTTTATGCGTTTCGATCATGTCGCCGTTCCCGCCAAAGACATTGCCGCCAGTGTCGAGTGGTATCAGTTTCATTTTAATGCCAAGTTGCTGTATCAGGATGACACGTGGGCGTTTTTGCAGATGGGCGGGACGAAGTTGGCGTTGATCAGCCCGCATCAGCACCCGCCGCATATTGCGATGAGCGTGACGGATGAGGTCTTGACGGATGCGGCGAAGATCGCCGGCAAACCGGTGGATTCGCATCGCGACGGGACGAAGGGGATTTATATTTACGATCCCTCCGGCAACGCCGTAGAACTGATTTCATATCCGCCGGGCGAGACGATTTACGCGAAGCGGGAGCAGGAAGCGCCGAAAGTGTAGCGATTGCGGTCGAGCATCTTTCCCCGTTACGCGGTGGCCCCCGCTGCCCGCAATGCACCGCCGCTTTTCTTCCCCGTCCGATCCGCGTATCTTCATTTTTTCAACTTTAACATGGTGGAGCGTCAACATGGGTTTATTGGATGGCAAGAAGGGGCTGATTCTGAACATCGCCAACGGGCGCAGCATCGCCACGCACATTGCGGACAACTGCGTGAAGCAGGGGGCGAAGTGCGGGTTTGGTTTCCTGCCGATGGACAATATCGAAAAATCGCAACGGCGGGTCAAAAAGGCGATGGAGGAATTCGGCTTCCCCAACGAATGGCTTCATCCGTGCGATGTCGGCAGCGATGAGTCGATGGACCGATTTTTCGCCGCCGCCAAAGAACAGTTTGGCACGATCGATTTTCTCGTGCATTGCCTGGCATTTGCGAACCGGGATTATTTAAAGACGGAATCCGGCGTGTTCGCCAGCACGCCGCGCGAGGTGTTTAAGCAGGCGTTGGATATCAGCGCGTACAGCCTTGTCGCCCTCACCCGCGGCGCGTTGCCGTTGATGCCGGAGGGTGGATCGATCATCGCGTTGACGTATCTGGGCAGCGAGAAAGTGGTCCCCGGTTACAACGTGATGGGCGTCGCCAAAGCCGCGCTCGAGTCGACGGCCCGCTATCTCGCATACGATCTGGGCGGGCGTAAGATCCGCGTCAACACCATCTCCGCCGGCCCTCTGCGGACGCTGAGCGCGATGGCCGTCGGTGGGATCGACGAAATGTTCGACCACGTCGCGAAGAAAGCCCCATTGAAGCGAAACATCGATGGCGACGAGGTCGGTAAAACCGCCGTCTATCTGCTCAGCGATCTTTCCAGCGGCGTGACCGGCGAGAACATCTACGTCGACAGCGGGTTCAATACCGTTGGAATATGAACGATTGCGGGCATTTCGTTCCGGCCCAAGAAAAAGCCTAGCCATCACATTTGGCTTTCCGGTCCCCTCCCCCCATGTACTCATGGGGGGAGGGTTAGGGTGAGGGGTCTTTTCTTCCCAACGCAAGCGCGTGAAATTTTTCGGTACAGTTTAAGAAAAATGCAAGACCCCTCACCCTAGCCCTCCCCCCGGAGTACCGGGGGGAGGGGACCGGAAATTCAAATGCGATGGCCCAGATGCCCGGCCTGCCGGTTTGTACCTCGCACGTTTCTTGTTTAATATGCGAGGCCGTCGCGTTGGATTCGCGAGCGTTCTGACGGCCTGTTGGCGAAAGCGATACTCTCAACGCAGAAAATAATGATCGAGGTCGGTTCAAGACTTCGACATTCGACAAAGGACCCATCGATGCAATCGGCCCTGGTATTTCCCGCTGCAATAACGGCAAGTGTAGACGTCGGTCCCTTCATCAGCCTGGGCAAAATCGTGCCTGTGTTGATCGTGCTGGTGATCTGGGGTCGGATGCTGACCTGGGCCGATAAGGACACCGAGCGCGCCCACTTGCCGCGTGAAGGGCTCAACCTCGGCATGATGCTCGGGCTCGTCCTCGCGTTTGCGCTCTTCTTTTTCCTTCCCTCCTACGCCGTTGCGCTTCCGGTGCTGATTGTGATGATGCTGATTGAAGTCGGGGCGTACCTCGGACTGCGAAATTCCAAGATCGGTTTGAAGGATATTAAGGATGATTTCAACGGGTGGATCGCCGGTCTTCGCGGTGAAAAGCGATCCAGCACCGAAGCCGGCGCAGTGACATTTTTCGATAAAAAGGGCAATGCGATTCCGGTGCCCGCCGCCGAATCACCCGATCGGCCCGCCTATGACGCACTTCAGAAACTGCTGACCGATCCGGTGCGGAAAAATGCCGAGCGGATCGACGTGACGCCGGGCGAAGGCGCGTCGCAGGTGAAGTATTCGGTGGATAGTTTTTCCTATTCGGGCCAGAGCCTCGACCGCGCTTCCGGGGCGGCGGCGATCAGTTATCTGAAACCGCTGGCGGGATTGAATGTCGAGGAAAAGCGAAAGCCGCAGGCCGGCACGATGAAGGTTCAGTTGGACGGCAAGAAGCGGGAACTGGATGTAAGCACCGCCGGCAGTTCCGCCGGGGAATTTCTGAAGATCCAACTCGAGGTGAAAAAGCGGCATTCCCTGAAACTGGATCAACTCGGTTTCTCACCGGAGCAACTCGCGGCCATCAAAAATTCAGTTCAGAGCGAGAAGGGGATCGTGCTGGTCACAAGCCCGCGCGGGCAGGGTTTGACGAGCATGCTCTACGCGCTGCTGCGTTCGCACGATGCATTCGTTCAGCATATCCAAACCATCGAGCGCGTGGCGGATCAAGATGTGGAGGGCGTGACGCAGAACAAACTGGCGGCCAACGCGCCGGCGGCGGAAGAGGCGAAGCTGGTCGGGTGGATCTCCAGCCAGGAGCCGGATGTTCTGATGATCAATCAGATGGAGGATCCCGGCACGCCCAAGGCACTCGTCGAATACGCCGGTCACGGTGATGGCAAGCGTATATACATCGCCCTGCGGGCCGGCAGCACATTTGACGCGCTGTCGATCTGGCGAAAGTTGGTGGGCGATGACAAACTGGCGGCGGAAAAATTGAGCATGGTCATCTCCGGCCGGGTCATGCGGAAGTTGTGCATGGCCTGCAAAGTCGCTTATACCCCCGATCCCGAACAACTTCGAAAATTGAATTTGAATCCGGCGAAAGCGACGCAATTGTTTCAGGCCCGCCGTGAACCGATGCGTGATCCGAAGGGCAATCCGATCCCTTGCGATTTTTGTCAGGAACTGCGCTACACGGGTCGTTTCGGAGTGTTTGAGGTGTTGGTCGTCGACGAAGAAATTCGCAACGTCGTCGCGGCGGGCGCATCGGCCAGCCAACTCAAAGCCGCGTTCCGCAAGCAAAAGGGAAAGCTTCTGCAGGAGATGGCCCTGGCCCGCGTGGAGGCCGGCGACACCAGCCTTGCGGAAGTGAAGCGCGTGATGGAAGCCGGCGCGCCCCCGGCATCGCCCGGAGTGGCAAAGGCAGCGGCACCCCGTACGCCCGCTCGTCCCGTATCGGAGTAAAGCACCTTTAAAAAGGTGGCATGGGCGTCTCGCCCATGCCACCCGTTTTACAAAAAACCTAATTAGCATCGCATCTTGTTTTGAACTCAACGCGCATATTTGTCAGCGACCTCTAACAACCGGCAAACCACCATGTTTTTCAGCGTCGTCATTATCGTCTTCGTACTGCTTGTGGCGTACATCCACTTCATCCAGGGTTTTTTCAGCGCGGCGCTGTCGACGATCCTGACGATCTTCGCGGCTGCCATCGCCCTGGGGTTTCACGAGAGCGTCGTCGCGATGATCAAGCCGGGCAAACTGGCGGATTCGGCGAACGCGATCATTCTCTGCAGCCTGTTCGCGGTATCGTATATCGTTCTACGGCAGATCTTCGACCGCGCGGTTCCGGGCAACGTGCGTTTGCAGTCGACGATCGACAAGATCGGTGCGGCATTGATGGGGCTTGTCGCGGGCACGTGCGCAGCAGGGATTTTTGCCGTCGCGGCGCAAACGACGGCGTTCGGCCCGAGCATTTTCGGGTACTCCCGTTATGTCGTCGCCGACAAGCCTGAGTTTTCAGTCCAACCGGATCGCAACGCGAGATCGCTCAGCCGTGCCATCTTCGACCAGATGAAGAGTAAAACGTTCGATGAAAAGGATGTGAACAAACTCCTGCTTCCGGCGGACGACTTTGTTCTGGGCCTGGTCAACACGCTGAGCGAAGGGTCGCTGTCGGGCAACATGCCGTTGAGCGCCGTGCATCAGGATTATCTGCAGGAGGCGTTTGGAAACCGCGTGGGCATTGAAGTCGGGGTGCGTCGGACGGCGACCAACCTCAACCCTTCCGCCGAACAGGTGACCGTCGAAGCCATCGCCGTTCGCGACAAAATCAAAGCGGTTGAAGATTCTGAGTTACCGGAGATACGGAAAAAAATAGAGACCGCCGAGGCGGTGGCGGCGTATAACGGGAAGGAAGAATCCAAGCTTGCGAAGGAAGATTTAAAGACCACCAAAAAAGAGCAGGCGATTCTGATCATCCGCACCGTTTTCGATCGAAGCGCGACGGATGAGAAAAATGAGCTGGTCCGATTCACACCGGCGTCGGTGAGGTTGGTCGTCCGCGATGCGCACGGCAAAGCCCGCGACTATTTCCCGATCGGCACGATGGATGCCTGGGGCGGCGGAACTTTCTGGCCGAATCAGATCGACGACGTGATCTATGTAAAAGTGGGTGAGAAGAACGGGGCCGATCTGGTGTTCATGATCGAGAATCGGGACGAGGTACTGGTGGCGTCGGCGGACGCTCCAAAGAAAAGCAAATCCGATGGAAAGCCCGCCGTCGCGGCACAGGCGATCAAAGCGGGGATTTTTCTGGAAGTAAAACGTTTGGCCCGAATCGATCTTTCCGGCAAGCCCGTCGAAAGCGGTCCCCTCCCGGCGGATCCGAAGATCGATGTCATGCGGAAAGCGCGACTGAAAGCGCCGCCGGTCGCGGTGCCGTGATTGAGATCGGCCATGATATGCGATACGCTACCGGCTCTGTTCAGACGACCTGGGTTTCAGGGGATAAAACCGCCCGCAAACGCGGCGAACAAAAGGACTGCAAGATGAATCGAATTTTTGGAACGGCATTGGGCATCACTCTGGCGACCGGGACATTGTGCTTCACGGGTTGCACCAAGGAAGAGGTCAAAACCAACGAGGACAAGACCGAAAAGGCCGTCGAGAAAGCTGCGGATAAGACGAAGGAAGTGGCCAAAGACATGGTTGAAAAGACCAAAGAAGTGGTCAAGGACAAGATCGCGCCGGCCATCGAAAAGGGAGTCGACAAGACCAAGGAGATGGTCAAGGACATCGGCGGAAAGACCAAGAGCGGAGCCGAGAAGGCTGCTGACAAGACGAAGGATGTCGCGGAAGACGCCGCCGACAAAACCAAGGAAGCGGTCAAGCCCGTCGAGACTCCCGTCGATCCCGCGAAGTGATCCGATGAGGGCCGATATCGAGTACGCATGTTGAAACTTGTTGTGGATGAACCCGCCCGCAAAAATATCCCCGTGGAAGCGCCTGTACCCGAGATGAGCGACCCGATTTCCACCGAGCCGTCGGATCGCGTCGACGGCCCGGTGGAGGACACGGCGGGCGACGAAGCCATCGGTGAATCGACCGAACTTGCGGTCCATCCCGGCGTTTTGGAAGCTCTGCTTTTCAGCACCCATCATCCGCTGACCGCCCAGCGGTTGGCGGAATTGATGGATCTGCCGAAGCAATCCCCGTTGCGCAAGGCGATCAAATCGCTCAATCTCGCCTATGAAGAAAGTGGTCGATCTTTCCGCATCGAACAGGTGGCCGGCGGGTATCAGATGCTGACGTTGCCGGAACACGGTGAGGCGCTCAAACGGCTGCATCAAAAAGAGATCGACACGAAGTTGAGTAAATCCGCCGTCGAAACCTTGGCGATCATCGCCTACAAGCAGCCGGTTTTGCGAGCCGATGTCGAGGCGATTCGCGGGGTGATGTGCGGCGAAACGATCCGATCGCTGATGGAAAAGCATCTGGTCCGTATCGGTGGCCGCGCTGAACTGCCGGGCCGTCCCATTCTGTATGGCACCACGAAGCGATTCCTGGAACTGTTCGGACTCAATACGCTCAAAGACCTTCCGCAGGCGGAAGAATTACAGCCTCCTAAATGATAATAGCCCCCCCCGTTTAGTGCCGTCCCAGAGGGACGTGATTCGCCGACCCGTAAAACCATGCCGCGATCTACGAAAAAAGCAACTCGCGTTGCGATTGTCACCGGCGGCGCCAAACGCGTTGGCCGCGCGATTGTCGAGAGACTGGCCGAAGCCGGATTCGACATCGCCTTCACCTATCTGAGCAGCGATCGTGACGCTAAAAAATTGGTGGAAATTTTGCGGCGGAAGAATCGCCGCGCGCTCGCCATCAAGGCCGATCTCACCCATCCTGACGCCGCCCGAATTATCGCAACGGAATTCCGCTCCACCTTCAATCGGCTCGATGTTCTCGTAAACAACGCCTCACTCTACCTCCCCTCCGCCCTTTCACAGATCGACAAAGATCAATTCGCAAAGCTCTGGACGATCCACGTCTGGAACCCCATGGCACTGTGCCGTGAGTTTGAATCGATGCTCCGCCAACATCGAGGGCATGTCGTGAACATGGTGGATTTGCTGGCCGAAAAGCCCTGGCCCGAGTATCTGGCGTACTGCACCAGCAAAGCGGGCCTGGCGAATTTGACGCTCGGTCTTTCTCGCGAGCTATCTCCCGAAGTGACGGTAAACGGCATCGCCCCCGGCGTGGTCGAATGGCCGGAAGATTTCCCCGAAGCGTCGCGAACAAAATATCTGAAGCGGGTTCCCCTCGGGCGTGCCGGCACATCAAAAGATGTCGCCGATCTGGTCCATTTTCTCGCCACTGATGGCAGCTATATCACGGGCCAAATTATCAGGGTCGATGGGGGACGATCGATTACTTAGAGCATTTTTCAGGTGGGTGGGGCGTGGAGGGCGGGTGTCCTCACCCGCCGTCTGCAGGAACGATTGGCGGTCGAGAACGACCGCCCTCCAGAATGCCGCTACACCTCCCTGAAAAATTCCCTAGATCGCATGAAACGAATGCGATTCAGTCGGATGTCATCCTGACGTACCTTCAATTCTTTAAGAGCATGTTTAAAAACACAGCGGAGGCTGTCGCAGCATGGGCTACCAGCCCATGTATTTGTATTTGAAAAAGAAAAACATGGGCTGGTAGCCCATGCTACGGCAAACCCAGCCGTGTTCCTAAACATGCTCTAAGACAGGAAAATCTTAGCGACTAATCTGTTTCACCCCGCCAGCAACCGCTTTTGCTTGACCTCTTCCCTCTGCAGATAGCCCACCAATTCCGTGAACTTCGCTAAAGTCTGACGGCCTTCAAAATCCTTCTCCAGCTTCGCGAACTGAATGCCCATCACCGTCTCTTTGCTCTCCAGGTCTCGCCGATGCATTAGTCGGCCTTCAGTGAGAAGCTCGCTGGTGCCCCAAGTCAACACGATGCGCAATCGCTCGTTTGGAAGCACGACGGCGGGTTGACCGTCGCGACCCGGACGGCAATGGATGCCGACGCCCGTCACGCTTAAATCATCGAGCTTTGCAAACAGTTCCTGACTGGCCAACGGTCGATCGCGAAGAACCGCCCGGTCGGGAATTCGCCAGAGGCGGATCGACACCTGATCCGGCGGGACGGGGGCTCGATACGCCTGCCGCCGCTGCTGCCTTTGGAAATCCCGCGGAAACGCCATGTAAAGTGCTCCCACGACATTGCCGTCACTGGTCTTAAATTGTTCATCGCGCGATTTGATCGGCGCGGTAAACATCACCGACTGCTCATCGCTTTTGAATACCAGTCCCACCGGCGTTTTCTCGGCGATCAGCGCATCGACCGATGCTCGGTCGGCATCGGCGCCGGTTTCAATCCAGAATCCCTCGCCCGCCTCGCCTGCAAATCGGGTCTTGCGATGTTGAACCCCGCCCGACGAAGGCAATGCCAGCACCGCCGTCGAATGGTGGGCGATCGCCTGCCGGAGCATTTCGTAATTTTGTATCGACATGAAAACAGCCTGCGTCAATTGGTTGACCCCGATCCGCGCGAGCAAGCGGGGAAGCGGTCGTCATTCTGTTAATCGGCAGATAGGGCGCGGGAGTTTACGAAGGATTCGATAGAAACGCTTCCGAAACCAAGATAATTTGAAATGAACATCAACCAGAAAATTCACGGCTATTTAACCAACCTTACAAACGTCGTTTCATCCCTCATCCTTTTCCTTCAACTTCGCAAGCACCGAAAAATCTTCCAGCGTCGTCGTGTCTCCCTTGATCTCATTGCCGCTGGCGACTTCCTTCAACAGACGCCGCATGATTTTTCCGCTGCGCGTTTTCGGCAAAGTCTCCGTGAAGCGAATCTGATCCGGCCGGGCCAGCGCGCCGATCGACTTGGTCACCACTCCCATCAGCGCTTTCTTCAATTCTTCCGACGGCAATTTCCCCGTCTTCAAAACGACGAATGCCGCGATGCCCTGACCTTTCATCTCGTGCGGCATTCCCACCACCGCCGCCTCCGCCACTGAATCATGGCTGACCAGCGCGCTCTCGATTTCCGCAGTGCCCAGCCGATGCCCCGACACGTTGATCACATCATCGACGCGCCCCATGATCCAGAAGTAACCGTCGCCGTCCCGCCGCGCCCCGTCGCCGGTGAAATAGACGCCGGGAACATCGGACCAATACTGCTTCACATAGCGATCGGGGTCATTAAAAATGCCGCGCAGCATCGAAGGCCAGGGCTTGCGGATCACCAGCAATCCCCCTTGATTCGGCCCGAGTTCCGTGCCGTCCCGATCGACGATGGCGGCATCCACCCCAAAGAACGGCAGCGTCGCCGTCCCCGGTTTGGTCGGTGTCACGCCGGCCAATGGCGTTATCATGATCATCCCCGTCTCCGTCTGCCACCACGTATCCACGATCGGGCATTTGTCATGGCCGATCACCTCCCGATACCACATCCAAGCCTCGGGATTGATCGGTTCACCCACGCTGCCGAGCAGTCGAAGCGACGACAAATCGTGCTTGTCGACCAGTTCCCGACCGGCTTTCATAAAAGCGCGGATCGCCGTGGGAGCGGTGTAGAAAACACTCACCTTATGCCGCTCGACCATCGCCCAGAACCTTGAAAAATCGGGATGGTTTGGCGCGCCTTCGTACATCACCGTCGTCGCCCCGTTGGCCAGCGGGCCATAGACGACATAGCTATGTCCGGTGATCCAACCGACATCGGCGGTACACCAGTACACGTCATTTTCGTGAAGGTCAAAAACGTATTTGCTGGTTAGGTAAGTGCCGACCATGTAGCCGCCGGTGGTGTGGACAATGCCCTTGGGTTTGCCGGTCGAACCACTGGTGTACAGCACAAACAGCGGGTCTTCAGAATCCATCGGCTCGGCAAGGCAATCGGTGCTCTGCCCGGCGATCACATCGCTCCAGGCCACATCGCGACCTTCGGTCCAACCCACCGCATTACCGGTGTGTTTCAGGATGATGACCTTCCGGACCAGATCCGTCGACTTGAGGGCTTCGTCGACATTTGCCTTCAACGGCACGACCTGCCCGCGCCGATTGCCCCCATCCGCCGTGATGATGATCGTCGACTTCGCATCGGCCACGCGATCGACGATGGCCTGGCTGCTGAATCCTCCAAAAATCACCGAGTGCGATGCCCCGATCCGCGCGCAAGCCAGCATCGCGACGGCGGCCTCGGGAATCATCGGCAGGTAGATCGTGACGCGGTCCCCCTTTTTCACGCCAAGCTTTTTTAACCCATTGGCAAAGCGTCCCACATCGTCCCGCAACTGCGCGAACGTGATATGCCGAAGCTGCGGCTGACCGTCCGACTGCAGCGGTTCGCCTTCATACAAAATCGCGGTCTTGTTTCCGCGACCCTGCGCGATCTGGTGATCGAGGCAGTTGTAAGCCATGTTGGTCTTCGCGCCGACAAACCAACGCGCATCCGGCACTTTCCAATCGAGCACCGTCGTCCACTTTTCAAACCAGTGCAGTTCGTTGGCCGCATTGCCCCAGAACACCTCCGGCTCATCGATCGACTGCCGATACATCGTCTCATATTGCTCTCGCGAGGAAATCCACGCCTTCTCCGCAAACCCTGCGGGCGGTGAGAACAAGCGGTTCTCCTGCATGGACGATTCGATACCCGTGTTGCTTTCGGACATTCCGCGTTCCTCCAAAGGGTGTTTGAGCCGCCGGCATGTTAAACGCCTGGCGTCATCAAGCCAAGATCAACGGGTGGTTCATTCCCACGTTCGCCTGTACAACACCGCCATGGAACTTCAGTCCGGCGACGCTCGGCTTTCCATCGATCCCGTCGACGGCGCACTCGTTGAATTAGGCTTACGCGGTTTCCATCTCCCGCTGCTGGAGGGCCGAGCGGCTTTGTTTGATATCGGCCTGCCGCTGCCGGACGAACTGCCCCACCGATTGCGAACCCCACGCGGGCAGCGCGTAAACGGCATCGCGAAAGTCGGAGATGAGTGGCGATTGCGATACGACTCGCTTCGATCCGAGCGCGGTGAATTCGACGTGTCGACCGTGCTGCGCATCCGCCCCGAGCCTGCCGGCGGGTTCGCGATGCGGCTTGAAGTCATCAACCATTCCCCCTTCATCATCCCGCAAATCCTCTTCCCCCATCTGGCCGGTCTGACCGCAACCGGTGAACCGAAACATGAAGAATTGCATCTGGGCCGGTCGACCAAACAGCCGCATGTCTGGATGCAATCCCCTGACGGCGCGGCTGCGTTCTACGACCTGTATCGCCGCTGGTATTTCATCTACGGCATGCAGGAATGGTGCATGAAATGGTTCCGCCTCGGCAACCCGCATCGCGGCGTGTCGGTCTTTTCAAAGGATCTCGGCGCCCCGCTTCAGGGTTTGTATGTCGAGAGGGAAAAAAAATTTCCGAGACTCAATATTTCCTGGGCGCATTATCCGCATCTCGGTGAAGGAGAAACCTGGGTGAGCCCGGAGATCATCGTGCGGCCGCACGCGGGAGACTGGCGGGTGGGGATCGAATCGTATAAAGCCCATGCCTCCGCCAACCTACCGACGGCGAAATCCACTTCCTATCTGCGCGATTCACTCGGCGCGAGAAGCCTTTATTTCTCCACCTATCTCTACGACAACGAACCGAATTTTCTGTATCGCGATCTTCCGCTGGTCGCGCGCGACGCCAAAGCGCACGGCTTGAAAGAGCTGATCTGCTGGTTCCTCTTCGACGGCTATTTCGAGCTTCCGATGAAACTGAATCCGAAACTCGGAACTGAAGCGGAGTTGAAGCAGGCCATCGCCGAGTGCCGACATATCGGAGTGAACGTCGTGCCGTTCGTGAGTTGCCGTTCCCTGAAAACCCGCACCGCGCCGGCGGCGTGGTTCGAGACGGATGAGCATGGGAATCGCCGCACGCAGGCGTGGTCCTATTCGCAGGACTTCATCCCGACGTTCAATCCGCCCTACTGCAATCGCGATGAATCGGCCTTCATCTGCCCGGCGACATCGGGATACCACCACGCGTTTCAATCGGCGTGCGCCGCGCTCCGCCGTATGGGTTTTTCCTCCGTCTGCTTCGATCAATTTTTCGCCGACCGCCTCTGCTACGCGAAGGATCACCCCCATCGCCCGCAGGAACTGCTCATGCCTCTTTACGCCATGGCGAAGCAGGTTTTGCTTGAGGGGCAAAAGATCGACCCGGACGCCAGCTTCTCCGGCGAGTTTTACAACGACGTCTCCCAGACTTTTCAACACTACAACTGGGATTGGATCACCGGCGCGAATTCGCTGGATGACCTCGAACCGTTCCGTTTCGTCTTCCCGCACTTTCGGCTTGGGTTGCTGGTCGACCGCAGTAAGCGTTGGCTATTGGAAGGCTTCACGCGCGGGTTATTTTCGAACTTCCTGCCGGAGGGCGGAGAGGGATTGATCGATACGGACTCTGAATTCAGCGCGCTGGCCAAGCGACTGGCCGAAGCACGCCGGCGATACGCGAGATTCTTTGAGGAGGGTGAATATCTCGGCACGAATCGTGTCCCCGGCCAACCTGAAATCGCCGGCCTGTATCGATATGATAATGAATGGCTGCTCATCGTCGCCAATACGTCTGAACGGGAGGTGAGCATCGACCCGCGCTCATTGCATCGAGTGTCGGCGGAAATCGAAGGGACGTTGCTGCCTCCGTATGAGTTCCGGATTTTCATCTGGACAAATGATCGGGTAGTGAATGTGGATATTTAGAGGTTCAGACCCATGCGTTCTCTAAATCTCGTTCGTAATCGAACTCCATTTATCCTCATGAGAGCCTGCGCATTTTTAGCGGCTGTGCCGAAGGCACGCGTTTTTGCCTGGCCTGAAAAAACGCG